>NZ_OY781062.1:0-300000 GCF_963676285.1 uncultured Sphaerochaeta sp. | reverse complement strand
CATCATCCGTCTTGAATAGATGTACATTGCTCCAGGTATCTGCACTGTCAGCTGCCACGAAAATGGGAACATCACCTACCAGTTGAATACGCTTTGCATTAACATACCTTTTGAATGCATCCCACTGCAAAGCAAAGAAGTATTGCAACACCTTCCAGATGGCGATCTCTCTCTCATGTTCCAGGGAAAACGCCCTCAACACATTCTTATCACGTTTGGCAAACTTATCAGGCCATTGGCTGAACCAACGTGCATCCTGATAGGTCTCATACAGGACCATAAAAAGCGCATAGTCATCCAACCAGAACGCTTGCTCATTGCAAAAGCAAAGAAACGCATCCTCTTTATCCATTCTGGCAGTAAGAAATGCCCTTGCAGCTTTCTTTAAGAGTGGCAGCTTTCTTTCCTGCACCAGTTGAAAATGTACCCTATCATCTGGAAAAGATGGCAAGGAAAGCAAATCCTCAGAGGAGAGGAATCCTTCATGCATCAACGATTCCAGGTCTATGAGCAACTCATTACCGGCAAACGTTGAACGTGGAGCATAGGGAGAATTCCCAAATCCTGTTGGATTGAGCGGCAAGAGTTGCCAGAGGCGGATATCAGCCTTTTCCATCCAATCGGCAACAGCATAGGCATTACGCCCCAAGTCCCCGATACCGTAAGGAGAAGGAAGACTGGTGATGTGCAAAAGGATACCGGCATCTCGTTTATGCTTGCTATTCATTGTTGCACACCTCTATCAAATAGTTACATATCATTGTCATCAACCCTTCACGGCTCCAGCAACTACACCACGGATGATGTGCTTCTGTGCTGCAAGATAGAAAGCAATGATTGGAACCATGGCCAAGACCAGCATTGCCATCATGGCACCCATGTCTACAGCTCCATAGCCACCTCTCAAATATTGTATGGCAACCGGAATAGTCTTGTACTCTGTTCCAATGGTAAGATACGGAAGCAAATAGTCATTCCATATCCACATTGAATTCAATATGGCTACGGTGATCGCAGTTGGCTTGAGCATTGGGAAGACAATCAGGAAGTACGTCTTTACAGGCCCAGCCCCATCAATCATGGCAGCCTCTTCCAGGCTAAGGGGAATACTCTTGATGAATCCACTGAACATGAAAGTTCCCAGTCCTGCACCAAATCCTACATAGAGCACGATAATGCCAACTGGGTTATCGAGATGGAGCAAGTTGGCCGTTTTACTCATTGTAAACATGACCATCTGGAAGGGGACGATCATGGAAAATACCAACAAGTAATAGACAAAGTTGGTGAACTTTGTTTTCACCCTGGTGATATACCAGGCAAGCATGCTCGTAATCAATGAGATGCTGATCACGGAGAAGACGGTGATGAACAGTGAATAGCCGAATGCATCAAAGAACTTGATCTTCTCTGATCCAGTTATATAGTTCTCCCCTCCTGCATAGGTATCAGGATTGGGAAATGAAAATGGTTCATTGGAAATGAACAGCTTTGATTTAAAAGAGTTCATCAGTACGATCAAGATTGGTGAGATGAACAGAATGGTAAGGAGGGAAAGGATAATGATCAAACCATAGTTGATCCGTTTCTCTTTGGTTTGTAGGTTCATGCCTCTACCTCCTTGTTACGGGTAAGACGAAGCTGGCTTAGGGCAATGATCGCAACCAAGATGGTGAAGAGCACTGCTTTTGCCTGACCTACCCCTTCAAAGCCACTGCGGCCATAGAAGGTGTTGAAGATGTTGAGTGCCAACATCTCTGTCTGCTTTCCAGGAGCACCAGCTGTGAGAGCAAGGTTCTGGTCAAAGAGCTTGAATCCATTTGTAAGGGTGAGGAAGCTGCAGATGGTAATTGATGGCATAATCGAGGGAAGGATGACTGAACGCAACATGGTCCATCTTCCGGCTCCATCAATCTGTGCTGCTTCAATGAGATCATGAGAGATATTCTGAATGCCGGCAATGTATATGACCATCATGTATCCGATATTCTGCCAGTTCATCAGGACAACCAAACCCCAGAATCCATACTTTGGATCACTGACGATTGTGACTCCCTGCCTGAGAAGAATACCATTGATGATTACCTGCCAGATCCAACCAAGAACAATGCCTCCGATCAGGTTAGGCATAAAGAATACCGTTCTGAAAAGGTTTGTTCCCTTAATACCTCTGGTAAGCAACATTGCTAGTGCAAACGCCCCAAGGTTGATGGTAATGACTGAAACCACCGTAAAACGGACCGTGAACCATAGTGCGCTGATGAACTCCTTGTCAATAAAGATGTTTCGGTAGTTTTCCAAGCCATTGAAGGTTGCATTTGTTACGGTACTGAACTTGAAAAAGGAAAGAACCACCCCCATAACCATTGGGATCAGAAACGCAATAGCGAAGCAGATCAGACCTGGAAGCGCAAATAAAGCAAAATATTTCTGTATGGACTTTTGCATGAGGGACTCCCTTGTAAAACAGGTAAACCGCCTTGCCTTCCAATGAAGGTAGGCGGTCTATCCTAACATGTTTTCTACGAAAATTAGTTGGTCAAATCGTACTCGGTCTTCCAAGCATCGACAGCAACCTTCTCAACCTCGTTCCAATTCATCCTGCCAACGCTGTACTCAGCAAGAGCTGCTCCGAACTTGTTCTTCCACTCTTCACTAGGAATGATGGAGAATGCCCAGGGAACAGAGTTGACACCAGGCTTGTTCATCCAGCGGATGACTTCCTTGGCCAATGGATCGGTAGGAAGCTCGCTATCCTTGAAGGAATTGAACGGTGTGATGAACATCAGGTCGTTCTTAACGAACTGCTTGCCCGTTTCGCTGGCAAACAACCATGAAAGGAACTGATCTGCCATTTCCTGCTGTTCTGCACTTACATTACTGTTGATGCAGAGATAGTTTTCTGTTCCAACGTTCAACCCTGCTTTCTCTTCACCTTCAATACCGGTGTAGATGGGCAGGAACTTAATATCGGAATCTGCAACCTTGTTGCCCTTGACTCCAAGGATCTGACTGGCACCCCAGTTGCCGTTCTGTACCATGGCAGCCTGACCAAGTGCAAACTCCGCCATTGAATCATCAACACTCTTGCTTCCAAGCAGGCCAGGAGCAGTGGTGCTGTTGTTCAAATAGAGATCCCAGATATTCTTCATGTTTTCACTGTAGGTGAATTCAAGTTCAGGAACGCTCGATCCAGCAGGAATATCCCTTGCAACCATCTCAAAATGGAGAGGAACGTTTACCAAGTGAGTCTGCCATCTCCACTGATTACCTGCAGACAGGCTGGTGGAAGCGAAAACACCCTTGATACCCAAGGCATCCTTGTGCTTGGTCATATCCTCAACGACTGCCTTGAGGGTTGCAAAGTTGTTGATCTCATCTGCACTGGAGATGGATACAGCCTTGCCAGAAAGGGCAAAGTATTTTCTCATGATTGCATCGTTGTAGATAATTCCATAGCCTTCTACGGCATACGGGATGGCCAGGACCTTCTCACCATCAGTAAGAGCCATTGACTTGTCACTGAGAATTTTGTAGTACTCAGTGTCACGAAGGTCAGCGGTATAACTCTTGCTCTCTCTCAATCCTACAGGTCCATTGGTCTGGAAGATTACCGGAGGATTGCTTTTTGCAATTTCACTCTTGAGTGTCTGAGCATAGGTACCACTTGCAGCGGTAACGACCTTCAACTTGATACCGGTCTCTGCTTCAAAAGCAGGAGCAATCTTGGATTCATAGACGTCTGCAATCTCCGGCTTGAAATTCAAGAAATAGACTTCCTTTGCAGGGGCTGTCTCTTGAGCACCAGCTGCAAATGCAACCGACCCCATTGCCACCATGGCAATTAGTAAGGCAATAAACAGATGTTTTTTCATTGATTCATTCTCCTTTGGTGTTACCGTAATCATGTGGGAGAAATATTTCTCCCATACATTCTCTTTGGTATATATCTATACTAAACCGGTTTTATAAACCGGTCAACTTAATTCGTATATAACTTTAAGTGGTTATATATTTCTCATAGTTATGTCATGTATATTTACTCTGTTCTATTGGTAACAGAACCAATCTCAAAGAAACAAACCGTTTACTTGTATTCTAGAATGATTTGGTATAGGAAAAAAAATTTTCATTGTTTTCACTGAAAAATCCACTTAGAATACAAACAGAGACGTGATTTATCCCCCAACTTGCAGCGTCCAAAAACAAATCGCTAAAAGGAGCCCTTCAATGTTGTATGTACAGAACCATGTTCCTTGCAAAAGGCCTCCTAAGAAACAGGAGGCAGTGTATGACTTGATGAAAAAGTGCTTATCGACAAGTAAATCACTACACAAGGAGCATAATATGCAATACACACCCGTGTACAAACACACAGGCTATCAGATCACCGAGACATACTGTGTTGAGGATGTAACCTATACTGCTGAGATCACCATAGCTCAGCTCAGTTTTTCTACCGGTATGGCCGGATTTGATCCATTTCATGCAACCATCAATCTATTCGGACCTGAAGATTTGTCTCTCGGGATCATCCAAGTCAATTTTCCCAAGATACAGGCGAGGGAAGAACATCATCCTCTTAGAATGCTGGTAATGGAGAGGGAAAAACGTTCACCAAGCAAACGAGAATTTTCTCCCTACGGAGAGAAGATGCTGAAGGAAGCTGTGCTTGCATTCTTGGAAGAGAGAAAACGCTACCAGACGATCGATAGGACCTGCAACTCGTATACGTTCAACTGTTCCTAAACAGTTCCACACGGTTTCTCCCCATCTCCTTGGCACGATAGAGGGCTTTATCAACCTGACGGAAGATATTTACCTCGGAATCATCAGGGAGTACGGGAGAAACCCCAAAACTGGCGGTAATTTTTCCCACCTGTTCAAATACGTGGTTCTCAATGTTCTCTCGTAACAATTCTGCGAGTGCCCCTCCATCACGTTTGGTAAGAATGAGAAACTCCTCCCCTCCCCAACGCGCAAGTGATTCATCTTCCAGCAGTTGGTCTTTTACTAAAGCAGAGATTTCTTTCAGGAGAAGATCCCCCCGTTGATGACCAAAGGTATCGTTGACCAATTTGAAATGATCCAGATCGAAAAGGATAAGTGCAGATACTGCAGTACCACCTTTCTTGTTCTGCAATAGCTCTGAAATTATGCTGTCTATCTTGCGTCTATTGAGTAATCCTGTCAGTGCATCCTGTTCACTGAGCATACGCAGCTGTTGGTTTTGTTCTTCAATAAGACTGATATGCTTCTGTTCCTGTCTATAATAACGATAGTTAAGCGCTGAAACAGTCCAGGCAATTCCATTGTTTATGACAAAATCCGTACGAAAAGGAACATTGTTTGCGAGCAGCGCATGTGAGTTCACCATAACGATCGAAGCAATGGTAAACGTACCATAGAGAATACCGGACTGGACATAATCCAGAAGAAAGAATACAGCACCCCCGTAGATGAACGCCAGATAAAGCGTGGGGATATTCAGGAGGATTCCTTTATTTGCAAACATCCTATTGAGAGCAATAAACATCCCAAGAGCAAGGGGCAACATTTCAAAAAATGGATAACCCATTCCAGAAATGGTTTCTTTAGGCTTGCTTATCACAAGGCTGATGAGACAGAGAAATGAAATAAGAAAGGCACTGAGGAAATATTGGGCTCTCACAGGAGTACCAGGCTGTATCAGGAATAAGCCATAAAGCAACTGCTCCACTGCAAGCAATGCAGAGATTATTCTGGTAGCCTTCAAGTTTCTGATGAAACGTTTGGTTCTCTGGTCGAGGGGAGTCATAAACTCATATATACCCTATTTCCTCCCACACGTCAGCTAAAAAGATCAACCAATGGTGATTATCTTAGTAAAAATTGCAGAAAATAGGAGAGAGACCGAATCGTCCCTCCCCTATTGGTAAAAGTAAGCGATTACTTGTTGATCAGACGGACCAACAAATCATGAATCTGCTTGCCACCCTCTGCAGCTGAAATTTCACCAAAGGCAACTCTCTGATAAATCAGGAAGAGAGTGCTATTGAACTCAGTGTCATTGGGCACATGGTCTGTCTCTGCTGAGGAGTGGGGACCAGCAACCTGCATGTAATCAAGAACTTTCTGATCTGCTGGGGTTGCTGCACCAGCTGCACGAGCAGTAGCTGAAGCGCTTGCTCCTCTGTTACTTCCAAGAATCAAAGCTGCATCAGGATCATTGACCAAGAAGTTGATGAACTTCACCGTTTCTTCCGGATTCTTTGAATCCTTGTTTACGGTATAGAACTGACTAGGAGCTTGCCAAAGAGCCTTGGTGGCTGCAGCGCCTGGAAACTCCATGAGCTCAAGCTCATCAGTGGTAGCTGCCTGATACCCACCAAGTTGGTTGGTATAGAGATACCCAATGGCTACCTTTCCAGCAATCAAGGCAGAGGAGTCTGCATTGTTCTCTGCAAAACCAGCGGCTACATCAGGGGGCGGTACCAGACCATTCTTACGATAATCAGCGAACAGCTCAAGGTACTTCTGAGCATCATAAGCTGTTACATCAGTACTGGAAGAAGCTGCATCATAGAGAGGAGTACCATTGTATCGGGTCCAGTATCCAAATGGTGTGGAATTGGTGGACATAACACCAATATCCTGCATTGGATAAACGCCACGAGGCAGCTTGCTCTTAAGCAATACCAAATAGTCACGGAACTCATCGTACGTCAAGGATCTCTTTGGAAGTGGTACCCCTGCTCTCTCAATCATTGACTTGTTATAAACCAATGCCGGCATCGTAACACCAGTTGAGACGCCAAGAAGCTTCCCATCGATTGTACCACTAGCAACTGCACTTGGGTCGATAACGGCAGTATCCAACAAGGTTCCAGCATACTGATCCAATGGGAGAAGCACATCTGCATAATCGTAAATGTTTCCACCCATCTGGATAATATCAGGACCATTTCCACCTGCGAGCTGTGTATCTACTTTTACAAAGTGATCACCTGCTCCACCGGAAACCTCAGGGTTTACCTTGACTCCTGGATTCCGGCTCTCGTACAGATCAATGGCTTCCTGACTGATGGTAACTCTCTCTCCACTGCCCCAATAGGCCCAGCGGATTGTAGTCTCACCACTCTCTGCTGCTTGTTCCTTGGTGCCTGCACCAAAAACCAATGAAGCACTCAGTAAAACGAAAAGCAAAACCAATAAGGTCTTTTTCATAGAAACCTCCTATGTTTCTGGGATGCTATCATCCCTTGATACCAGTAGTAGCGATACCTCTGACGAAATACTTCTGCAAGGAGAAAAACAAAATGAATGCAGGGATGAGCGAGAGCACAGACATGGCAAACATCGGCCCCCAGGAAGACATGCCAGAAGCGTCCAAAAACAATCTCAGTCCCATGGGGACGGTATATTTATCAGGACTGGTCAAGTAGAGCAGCTGGTTGAAGAAATCGTCCCAAGTCCATAAGAAAGAAAATAATAATGTCGTAATCAAGGCGGGTAACGTAAGCGGCATGATAATCCTTGTATAGATACCGAACTTACTGCATCCATCGATAACCGCACTTTCGTCAATATCCTTCGGCAATCCTCTGATGAACTGTACCAACAGGAAGATAAAGAATGCATCAGTAGCAAAGAACTTCGGAACCACAATAGGCAAGAACGTGTTAATCCAACCAAAGTTGCGGAACATGATATATCGAGGAATCGTCGTAACATGAGATGGCAACATCAGGGTAATCATCATAATGGCAAACCAGTACTTCTTCCCAGCAAACTTCAGCCTGGCGAATGCATAGGCTGTCAACGAACAGAACATTGCGTTGGCCAAGGCACTGAGCAAGCAGATGGTAAAGGAGTTCTTGAAGAACGTATCGAAGCCTACAATACCTATGCCGTTCCATCCTACTGGATAGTTCTCAGTGGTAAATTCCTTTGGCCAAAGTGAGGGGTCAGTGAAGATCATATTACTGGGCTTAAACGAGGCTCCGACCAACCAGAGAATCGGATAGAGCATACTTACCCCAAGGGCTATAATGAATGCATTCAGCAGCAACCTGTTGATTCTTTCTTTTCTCTTCAGCATACCCTACTCCCCTGTTCCATAGGATACCAAGGTACCCGAGAATCTGAACGAAAGGGCAGTAAGCCCAGCGATAATAATAAGCAAGACCCAAGCCATTGCCGCCGCATAACCCATTTCAGCAAACCCAAATCCCTTGATATACAGATACAGGCTGTAGAACATCGTTGAGTCAAGAGGACCTCCAGAACCTCCGCTGACAATAAAGGCTTGAGTAAATGATTGGAATGCACTGATCATTTGCATGACGAAATTGAAAAAGATGATTGGAGATAGTGAAGGAAGAGTAATGGAGAAAAACTGTCGGATCTTCCCTGCCCCATCTACACTGGAAGCTTCATAGAACTCCTTGGGTATTTGTTGCAATCCTGCAAGGAATATGATCATGGGTGAACCAAACTGCCAAATTGCAAGAAGAATCAAGGTATAGAGTGCATACTTTGGATTCGATATCCAGGCAGGAAGCATCTCAAGTCCCAGAGTTCTTTCCAGAATCATGTTCAACACCCCGTCTCCAGCAAAAAGTCGTCTCCATAGGACTGCTATGGCGACACTTCCACCCAGGAGGGTTGGAATATAGTAAAGCGCACGGTAGAGAGGGATCAACTTGAGCTTCTTGTTCATAAGCATGGCTACAGCCAATGCGAACACCAGCTTCAAGGGAACAGAGATGAATACAAACTTGAACGTAACGATCATCGAATTTACGAAGCGATCATCACGAGGAAGAATATCGGTTCCTGCAAACATGACCAGATAATTCCTCAGCCCAATCCATTCTGGAGGTGTGCGGATATTGAACTGGGTAAAGGAAAGGTAAAGCGAATAACACATCGGATACAGGGTAAGGACAAAAAATCCCAGCAACCAAGGTACCAGAAACATATAGGAACTGAGGTTCTCTTTCAGGACTTTCTGTCTATGCAAACTCTTCATGTAATACTCTCCATAGTAGTAATAGATGCTTTGCTTCTGCTAACATATTACCACACCAAATGAAGATTGCAAGAAAATGTGCTCGGACACGTACACTAATTTTTACATTTTTGGAATAACGTTCCAACTATCAAAAGAGCATACTCTCTTCTGTTGATTCATTATCCCCTACAGAAAAATGGTTGATTGAGGAGAGAAACACAGAAACAACTGAAGGGTCGAACATAGTACCACTGCAACGCTTGATCTCTGCAATTGCTACTTCCTGTGGCAATGGCTTCTTGTATGACCGTTCACTGGTCATTGCATCGTAACTGTCCGCGACACTGATAATCCTGGCAGGTAAGCTGATAGCTTCACCTTTCAATCCCCTTGGATATCCACTTCCGTTCCACATCTCATGATGTTCCAGTACTGACAAGGATAGATCCCTATACTCCGCTGAAGCAGAGAGAATTCGATACCCAATCTCAGGATGTCGCTTTACTGCTTCCCATTCATTTTGATCAAGCATGGCTGGCTTGTTGAGGATAGATTCATTGATCCCAATCTTTCCAATATCATGCAACAGGGCAGCAATGCGGATACGCTTGACCTCACTCTCAGGAAGTTGCAACTGTTGAGCGAGGAAAACAGATAGTGCACTTACCCGCCTTGAATGTTGCAACTCACGGGGACTTTTTGCAAACAGGGAATTGATAACCAATCCTATGGATTTATTCTTTGCACTCGCACTCTCGTAAATCTTATTCCGTTGCAGGTTATCCTCAGCGCGCTTGAGTGTCTCATGCAAGTTTTCATCCCCTACATCTCTGACAGCATACCCAGAGGAGAGAGAAAGCCTGAAGCTCTCGATACGAATCTCCTTGGATCGCTCTTCGATACAGGACAACAGGGACTCCACTTCCTGTACAGAATCCCCTGCAAGGAGGAAGACAAACTCGTCACCACCGTATCGTGCAATGGTTGTCTCATCATTACTGCACATCCTGAGTATCTGGGCTGTAGCTTTAAGCATTGAGTCCCCCACCTCATGCCCAAAACTGTCATTGATAAGTTTCAGCCCATTGATATCAACCAATGCTAGGGTGAATGATCCCGCATGTTCAAGCCTTTTCAACTTACTCTCGAAATAGACTCTACTATACAAACCAGTGAGATAATCGTGGTTTCTCTGATAGATCAGTCTTTTTTGGTTCTCACGAATTTCCGTTACATCTCGACAAACCACAACAGCTCCAAGCAATACATCGTGTTCATCACGAATAGGAGCAAAACTGTAGCTACCTGTCCATTGTTCTCCTGATTGTTTCTTTACTACTGTATACTCTGTGTCCCCTGCTTTCCCGGAGAGTGCCTGTAAGCCCGCCCACCTCTGTTGCTCCAGCAGATTCCCCTGACTGTCATAGGCTTCGAACAGAGAAGAAAATGCGCGCAGGTTATCAGGACATTCTGAACGCTTTGAGAACCGGTAGTAGTGCAAAAATGAATGGTTAACCAGGATGAAACGACTTTCAGTGTCTATGATAAACACTGCATCAATCATACTGTTGATTGCTGCATCAAGGGTGGCTTTGCTTTGGGCAAGCGACTGCTGAGCAATTCTCTGATCCTCAAGCGCGTTGAGAATAATTTTTCTCCCTTGTTCAGTCTGCCTCTGCAATGCTTGTAGTGAACGCATGGAGGAAATTCTCTCAGTGATATCAAAAAAGGTAATAAGGAGAAAACGGTCCAGAAATGCCCCACTGATTTCCATCTCCAACACAGTACCAGTAGCTGTAACCAAGGTAAATTCTTTTGAATCGATATGTCTAGAATGCGTGATTATGGACTGTTCAACAGCCTCTTCCCAGGATTCTCTTGCTTTTTCTCGGTATGTTGGGTCAGGGTAAACCTTCTCATACCATGTGTCGACATCCTCTATCTCACCAGGCTTGAATTCAAATGTGGTACTCCATGCTTCATTTGCAGAAACTACCGTACCCTCCTGGGTAAGGAGTACCATGGGCAGGGGGGCATTGGAGAATAATTGCTTGAATTTTATTTCACTGTCTGCCAATTCTCTTTCTGCAACCTTCCTTCTTCTTACTTCCTTGCTGAGTTTCAATATCCAGAACCCCAGAGATGCAGCGACAAACAATGCTATGCCAATAATCAGATAAATAGTGGTACTCTGTACAGTTTTCTCATACTGCAAAGGCAGGTATGTCCGATATAATCGCTCCCTTGTCTCACTGTCAATTGTTTGGAGAGCCTTGTTGATAATAGGAAGAATAGATGCATAGTCCTCATGAACAGCAATAGAGAGGGAGTTCATGTAGGCAGTGGTACCCACTACCTTTACTTTTCTGGATAGCCCAAGTTTGGACCGATAATGGTTGGCAACCAACAGGTTTTCCACCAAGGCAAAACACTCTCCCTTTGCAACGAGGATGAGGCCTTCTTCAACGGTAGATACTTCAACCAAGGTCAGATTCGGGTAATCCCTGGACAACCACTCCTGGGCTGCATAATTGGAAATTACTGCAACCTTCTTCCCTTCAAGCTCAGCCAGACTACCGATATACCCGACCTGTTCTCCAGCAATGATTGCAAGAGGCACGGTCAGGTATGGTTCACTGAAACGCAATGTTGCCTCTCGCTCTTCTGTTTTGCTGATGCTTCCGGTCATGGCAATTTCACCACTGAGTAACTTCTCATATGCATCCTGCCAGGAAGTCCCTTCGACAGGAATGAAGGTCAGTCCACTGAGAGAGCTGACACTTTGTAGATATGCAAAACTCAGGCCTGTAGGCATGCCATTCTTGTCCAGGTACTCAAGAGGTTCCCACGCAGGATCGACCAAGACAGAGAGAGGAGCTTGTTGTGCAAGCAAAGTACGTTCATTTTCACTCAAGGTAGAGAGGAAGGAGGGATCAGCGGCAAAAAGCATTGAGGTGAGCAGGAGAAGCATACTGAGCAATATCAAGCGCCGGGTATTCATGCATTACCCTCCTCTTCCACTGAGGAGTACCGCTCTGGCCGTCCGATTTCCTTGAGAAGAGCGTTGACTTCTCGCTTCAGATCCATGATCCGCTCTTCCCTCTGGCTCATCACCTCATACCACCGCCTCAGCTCTTCCAGCTGTTCCTTGTTTTGTTGCTCAATTGCTGTTCGCTCAGTAATATCCAGCCCTTGGGCAATGGTAGCCACGAGAGAACCATCAATCGGGTCAAAGATGGGCCCTGCATTCCAGAGAATGGTCCGCACTTCTCCTTCAATGGTTGTCAAATGAATCTCAACATTGGAGAGACTGTGTTCCGTTTCCAAACGGTTTTCCAACCGTTTAAGTTCTCCCTTTCCCAGTGAATTCAAGACAGATCCCACATTCTTTCCTACAATATCGCTTATTGGAAGGCCCAACAAAGATGCAAAGGAGTGGTTGGTCCTGGTAATGGTGAATGAAGCATCCCAGACAAGGATAGGGCTGTTTGAATCCATAAGCAGGGCATCGAGATAGTCATGGGCCTCTTGTAGTTCCGAGGCCATTCGCTTCTGTTGGGTAAGCAGCTCGGTATAGACGATAATCCCCCCAATTTTTCCTGATTCCCTATACCAGGGTCGACACTCCCAACGGGTGTAGTCCACACTCCCGTCCTCATGGATATACACATCATCATCCCCGGTAACAACTTCGCCATGGAGCGCACGCTGGTGAGCAAGCTTCCACTTCTCAGGGAGACCCGGAAATACTTCGTAATGGTGTTTTCCAATAATTGCGTTCCCATCAGGAATATGATACTCCTCACAATATTTCTTGCTGACGTAGAGATACCGTAGCTCTGTATCGTGGACTGCTATTGCATAGCGTGAATGCTCTATTACATAGTGAAGCAATGCTGATGTGTGTTGAAACGAGGTTTCCTGCGTCTGGAGCGTTCTTGATTTACGTTTTTGCATGATTACGATGACCGTGATAAGGATAAGCAGTCCTAAAAGGAATACTGCCACACCAAAAGTAGTGAGAGCATATTGCCCTTGGGTTGCACTGATAGGAACGTTCAAAAGTGTTACTCCCAGTCCTCCAAAACAACGTATGACATTACTTTAGCATACCCCTTACTCATACTGCTAGCATTTCTCAATTTCCTTTGCGAGTATTTTCCTGATTGTCCCGATCAAATCGTGGCAGTGTTCAAACTCCCTGTCCTTCACTCCTTGGTGTGCATTTCCCATGATATACCCTTTGCCTGCAGCCTCAAGCATGGGAATGTCATTCTCATCATCACCAAAGGCATAGGTATGGGTGATGGGAACTGAGAAGTGTTCACTGATTGCTCTCAGTGAGATTCCCTTCGAGGTAGGACAGATGTCAAACATCTCCTTGCCAGTGGTAACCACATGAAAGGCAGAGCCCCAAGCCTCCCGGCTTTTTGCCAGGACTGTGGGGAGATTTCCATCACATACAGCTGTGATCTGCAGTACATCTCCTGGGACTTCGCTGAATGTGTCAAAGAATCTTGTATATCCTTTTGCCAGATAGCTCTTTGCCTTCAGCTGTTCGCGGGCTACCGTAGGGAGACAGATGGCATCTGTCGTTGAGATAAGCGCCGTTGCCCCCCAGGCATGCAGTGAAGAGGTTATCTGTTCAGCCAAGGGACGGTCTATACCATGATTGGGAAAGAGTTCAGTTCCCTGGTACAGCACCCGGCACCCATTGGAAGCAGAAAAGACCACCTTGGAAGAGACTGGAGAGAAGAGGGGAAGGAGCGCCTCATGGAATCGCCCGCTGGAGATACAGACCAGGAAATCAGCCTGCCTTGCTTCTTCTACCAAGGCAAAGAAATCCGATGAGACTTCTCTCTCCCCATGGGGAAGAATCGTTCCATCCACATCACAGAAAACAATACCGGCATATGTGCGCACATCCACCTCCAAAATGTTGTGCATCAGTATGGCTGATATCCCCTCCGGAGGCAAGAGACGTGAGTTTTACTCTTGATTACTTAACATATATATAGTATATCAAGAGTATGAGTATTGTTTTGATTGGAACTTCAGGCTACAGCTATAACGAGTGGATAGGACCAGTGTATGCACCAGGAACGAGACAAGAAGAGTTCCTTGCCCACTATGCCCAACGCTTTCCCACCGTGGAGCTGAACTTCAGTTACTACCGCATGCCCGAGGCCGCGCAGCTAGCAGCAATGCACGGTTGTGCTCCATCCCTCCAGTTTTCCATCAAGGCCCACCAGAGCCTCACCCATACCATTGATCCTTCTTCGTGGAGGGAGCAGGCACTCCTGTTCTCCCATGCTCTTGAACCGCTGGCGGAAAACCAGGTGCTCAGTGCCGTTCTCCTGCAATTCCCCTACTCGTTCCACTATGAAGTGACAGAGCGAAAATATCTGGACTCACTCCTAAGATCATTCTCCCCGTTCCCGCTTGCCATCGAGTTCAGGAACAGCAGCTGGTACAACAACCGCACGCTCGACTCACTACGAGAGAGAAATATTGCCCTTGCTTCCCTTGACCTCCCCTCGGTGAAAGGCAACCCACCGATGATGGATGTTAAAACCAGCAGCTCACTGGCATATATCAGGCTTCATGGAAGGAATGAGGAGACATGGTGGGGATCGGACAGTGCAAGCCGCTACGACTATCTCTACAGTGAGAAAGAGCTTACCAGCCTGCTTGGGCGTATCCAGTCATTTACCACACATGCACAGAAGGTGCTCATCTACTTCAACAACCATAGAAGGGGTCAGGCAGTAGCCAATGCACTGACGCTATACCAGTTGGCAGTGGGAGGCAAGGTATGCAAAGAGCAGGTGCAAGCATCATCCATATCAATGTAACCGACTTTGCAGCAGCAGTAGAGGTTGCAAAGAATCCAAGTCTTGCTGACACCCCCTTTGTGGTCGCCCTTGAGGGATCAGCAAGGACTGTGGTGCTCACCCCATCCCACCGAGCGTGGGAAGAGGGAGTACGGGCAGGAATGCCCCTCCGCTTTGCAAAGCAGATGATCCCCTCCCTGAAGGTGCTTCCTTGGGACAATCGGAGCACGGCGAAAGCTGATGCAGCAATCACCTCCATCGCACAGGAGTATTCTCCCAGCATTCAGTGCGACCGGGGAGGACATATCTATCTGGACATGCAGGGTACCACCCGCCTCTTTGGCCCGGTGGTGGATAGCGCGGTACAGATCCAGGGCGAGATCAGGAAGAAGCTGAATCTAGAGGCCTCTGTGGCAGTTGCTTCCAATAAACTGGTTGCAAAGGTGGGTACCCGTACCACCCGACCTGCCGGACTTATCCAGGTCAGGGAGGGTGACGAGGCCTCATTCCTTGCTTGGCAGGATGTTTCCTTGCTCAGTGGTGTGGGCTCTGCCACTGCACGGCTACTCTCTGTTGCAGGTATCACAACAATTGGCCAGATAGCTGCTCTTGGGGATGAGCAGGTGATGGCCTTCCTGGGAAAACGAGGTCTTGCCCTCCGTGATGCCGCCCGTGGACTGGATAACAGCCCACTACAAAACGGATTGCCGGAGAAGCGGATTGTACAGAGGAAAATCAACTTTGCTGAACCAATCCTTGAGATGGATGCTCTCAAGGCCGCTGTATTTGCAGCTGGTGAGGATGCTGCCTTGGCTATGCGAGCTGCAGGACTTGGTTCGGCAAAGATCCACATAGCGTTGCTCTACAGTGATGGAAGAAGAAGTGAAGCTTCCCACCGTACCAAGGGACAATGGTTCTATGACCATGAAATAGCCCTTGTCGCTTGGAAGGTTGCACAGCTGGCAGTAAGTCGGAGGGTACGTATTCTCTCTTGCTCTCTCTCCCTAGGTGAACTCTCTCCACTCGCCCCGACCCTGGACCTCTTTCTTCCCGATGCACAGCACCGCTCTGATTCCCTGCAACAGGCAGTTGACCGAATGCGCCATAAGTTTGGTCCTGGCATCCTGACCCATGGGGCAGCACTTGCCCATGCGTAGTCGCCTAGCCCTAAGCACAGCCTACTCCCTTCTCTTCTCCCCTGTTTCGGTTGATGAGCTCTTCGACCGTCTACAGGACATGCAGGTTGAACAGGTTGCCATCACAGACCGTGACAACCTCTATGGGTATCCTGTCTATAGGGAAGCAGCAAAAGAGAGAGGAATCTCCCTTATCTGCGCTTGCCTGCTTACCGAGAAGACGGGAGACCTCTTTGCCTTTGTACAGGACCAAAGGGGCTATGAGTTGCTCTGCAAACTTATCAGCAAGAGGAATCTTGACCCATCCTTCTCATATCTTCCGACACTCAAGAAAACTGCAAAAGGACTTGTGTTGGCAACCACAAGCAGTGCAATCCTAAGCGAACTTGCAGGTAGAGTAGCTGACCTCTATGGCGCAATTACCCCGGATTCCCTGCAGGTCATAACCACCGCGAAGAGGATTGGCCTTCCCCTCCTCGCCGTTGATGGAGCATTCCTTCTTGCCGAAAGCCAAAGGGAAATTCACCAGGTACTCAGAGCCATTGCCCTTCATACAAGTGTGGGAGCTCTTACAGAACATGAATATTGCCAAAAGGGTGGCATCTTGCTTGGACAGAAGGAGTGGGAACAGTCCTTTGCCCCCTGGCCAGAGGCCATGGAACATGCACAGCATCTCAGACCGTATGACCCATTTTCCTCCTCCCTGATCTTTCCCTCTTATCCGGTCACTGATATGGGAAACGCAGAAGAGGAACTGAAATACCGGGTCTACCGGGGAGCAGAGAAACGCTACGGGGAAATCAATGACGCCATCATGGAACGAATCGACTATGAGCTGGGCATCATCAACGAGAAAGGATTCGCTCCCTATTTCCTGGTGATGCACGATATCGTGCTGATGAGCAGCAGGACATGCGGTAGGGGATCAGGAGCTGCCTCCATCGTCTCCTACAGTCTCTTCATCACCAATGTGGATCCCATTGCCCATCATCTGTACTTTGAACGATTTCTCTCCCCTTCCCGCCAGGATCCCCCGGACATCGATGTTGACTTTGCCTGGGATGAGAGAGACGGGATTTTTGCTGCAGTCTTTGAACGCTTTGGCATTGATCATTGTGCAAGGGTGGCCAACCACAACCGGTTCCGCCTGCGTTCGGCCATTCGCGAAACAGCCCGTTGCTATGGGCTGAGTGACGCACAGATCACCAAGGCAGAAGAGACATTGTTCATGAGGGGGGTCGATGCACTGCTTGACCCCCTGTGGCAGACCATCGTCCGTATAGCATCAGCCCTTGACCGACTTCCCAAAGAGATATCCATGCACTGCGGGGGGTTGGTCATCACACCCAAGGAAGTAACGTGTTATGCCCCGATCTTCCGCTCAGCTGAAGGATATCCCCTGCTGAGCTGGGAGAAGGATGGAACAGAGCAGGCTGGCTTTGTAAAGATCGACCTCCTGGGCAACCGATCCCTTGCAGTCATTCGTGACACCTTGGGAAACCTGCGGGAAGAGGGAGTATTCCTTGATGAGCGAACCTGGCAACCTGCAGAAGATGCTGATACGATCGATGCACTTGCCTGTGGGAACTCAATGGGTGTCTTCTACATTGAATCCCCTGCAATGAGACAGTTGCAGAAGAAAACAGGACGAGGGGATTTTGCCCATATTGTCATCCATTCCTCCATTATACGGCCTGCAGCAAACAGGTACATCAATGAGTATGTGCAACGCTTGAAAGGCAAACGGTGGGAACCCCTCCATCCCAGGCTTGCCTATATCCTCGATGAGACCTATGGAATACTTTGTTACCAGGAAGATGTATCCAAGACAGCCGTTGCCCTGGCAGGGTTTTCCCAAGCTGATGCCGACCAACTTCGCAAGGTCATCGCAAAGAAAGCAGCAGGAAAACGGTTGCAGGCATTCAGGGACCAGTTTTTTACAGGTTGCCATGCTGGTGGGGTAACCACTGCTGTTGCTGAACAGATCTGGCTGATGATGCTCTCCTTCGATGGCTACTCCTTTTGCAAGCCCCACTCGGCAAGCTATGCCATGGTATCCTTCCAAAGTGCATACCTCCGTGTCCATCACCCGGCCCATTTCATGGCTGCCGTATTGACCAACCAAGGGGGATATTACCGACCACAGGCGTACATCAGTGAGGCAAGAAGAATGGGCCTGACTATAGCCGGCCCCGATATCAATATCAGCAAGATTACGTACTGGGCAGAAGGAAACACCCTGATTATCGGCCTTATGGCCATCGCTGAACTCAGCAGAAAGGCTATGAAGCGAATTATCGAGGAACGAAAACAAGGGGGGCGGTTCTCCACCCTGGAAGAGGCTTCCCACCGCCTCTCACTGGAAAGGGAGGACCTTGTTGCCCTGGTAGCCTCTGGCACGTTTGACTCATTGGCACCTGAGAGAAAACGAAGTGAACAGCTCAGGATCCTGCTAACCACCACACGTACTAATCAATCCTATGGACAGGCAGACCTGTTTGCCAACCCTCTCCCCTATTGCAAGAAAGAACAGCTTCCTGTTGCCGTACATCGCTCTTTCAGTGAAGAAGAGCTCCACCGGGAGTTTTCATCCTTGGGCTTCCTCAGGGATCATCATCCCCTGGTCCTCTACGCACACCTCCTGAGATCAGTTCACCGGATCAAGGCCTCAGAGATCGACCAGCATGTAGAGCGATATGTCACACTTATCGGCTACCAGATAACCCAGAAGCAGGTATTGACCAAGACGGGAGAAAGCATGAGCTTTGTCTCCTTTGAGGATGAGACAGCACTCTATGAGACAGTACTATTCCCTGATCTCTACAATCGTCTCTACCCATTGCTGGCAGGTCGTTGGCCGCTACTGGTCTTCGGCTTGGTAAAGAGTGATGAAGGGGCCCTGATCGTGGAGGTTCAGAACCTGAGAAAACTGGGATCCTAGATGGATGTTTCTTTTTCAATTCGCTGGAGATAGGCTTTCATGTTGAATTTTCTCTCCAGCCCCTTGTCATTCATGTAGCGGATATTTCCGAATATGGGTCTCTCCACCCATGGACGGTCATGCTTGCCAAAACACCAGGCAACACCGGCATACCCATTTGGATCACGCCCATCTGCCTGGTAGGTGTTATTGAGTTTCAGTGCCCAGGAAAATCCCTGCTTGGGAGTCGGGCTCCACTCCAGGATCTTTTTCCCCCAGTACATCCTCAGGTAGTTGTGCATTCTACCCAATAGAACCAACTCTTTCTGCGCTGCATTCCAGTAGGGGTCATGGGTCTCCCCCCTTTCCAACTCTTCATATTGGTAGGTAACAGGTCTTGGGTCGGCCTCATGCGCCTCCAAGCTCTTCCTCGCCCAGGAAGGAAGTCCCTCATACTGGTCATAGAATGGGTTGAAAGCAACAAAGTTATAGGCAAGTTCACGCCTGACGATCAACTGCTCCAGGAATGCCGGTACATCACTGATATCCAGATCCTTAACCGCGTGGTAGATGGTAACTGGGCTGATCTGTCCAAAATGAAGATATGCACTGAGCCCACTGCTGTGGCTGATTGCCGGATCGTTGCGTTTTGTATCATAGCCTACAAAGGTATGTTCAATGAAGTCATCCAGTCTAGAGAGCGCCGCAGTACTGCCTCCCTGCAAAGGCAAAACAGAACTACCTTTCTGCTTAATCCCCAGTGATTCAACAAGTAATGGGATGTTTTCAAGATCAGCTGAATCAAAGGGGTAGTCATAGGACCGGCTCTTCACCATGATCTCTGGAATCTGAATCTCCTGTGCAAAGTAAGAGATCATCGGTTCAATTTTTCTTCTCAGGGTTGCTGCAGAGTATTCATCCTTATCACTCACCGCCTCAACAGGCACCACTACATTAGCCTCTACCTCATAGACGGTACATGCAAGGAATGAGGAAACTTCCTTTCTCCAAGAACGTTCAATGGTGGTGTATGCCCTGTCTACTATAAGACAGGCAATACTTGATTGCAGCTTTTTCAAACCTTCCACTACCCCAAAAGAAGAGACAAGCAAGGGTATGGAACGCTCCTGCAACTCCTTCTCCACCTCCCGAATACCTTCCAGCATGAAACGGTAGTGACGGGCTGTGGCACCTGCAAAATGTGGAGTGATTCCAAAATAGACAACCAAAGGTTTCTTAAGGGAATTTGCAGTCTCTATTGCAAACGAGAGTGCTTCATTCTGTTCCACCCTCCCGGATGCCTGCATCCAATACACTACATATGGCTTTTCATGCAGTATTGGCTTGGTATTGAGTTTCCTGATTCTCTGTTCATCAACCATCATGCCCAAGCGTACCACAGCTTTAGCCAACAGCGAAAAGAAAAATACGGTATCCATTAAAGATACCGCACAAGATCTTATCGATGTATTCTCATTTCAACACACTTCGTTGATTCCAGAGCTGCCAGGGCTCATAGGTCCAATTGTTCATCAGCTTCAGTGTTTCCTTGTTCTCTGGTTCTGCCGATTCAATTCTGAACAATACAGCCTTGTTCTCATCATCCTCCACACTCAGGTTTGGATCCTTCTCATACTGGTCACTCATCAGCTCAAAATATGCCTTGTAGCGCCCCAACGAGTCGGTACTGCCTGGCTTGAGTTCAAGACTCACCGGTTCATCGAGTGCAAAGAACTGCCGTTCCACCCATTCAGTTCTCTGGCCGTCAAACTCCATGTCCTTGATTGGTGAATTCATGAAGGCATAATCGGTCATCCACAGATACCTGATTCCCTGCAAGGTATAGGTTCCTGGTTGCAGGTTCTCTTTATAGAATACCAATCCCGCCTCCGTCATTCCTTCGATCACAGAGAAGGGAACCTCCTTCCCATTCTCATCGACCACGACGGGGAAAAATCCACTGGTGAAATTCACTTCCACCACATCATCATCCACTGTCCCCTGTTGACCTTCGGTGTAAGCAACAAGCTCCACAAACAACAGTGAGGATTCACTGGATGCAGGAGGAGCAACGTCAAACCCTAACAGGCCTGCCATGAGCGAAGCGCAGGAGCTAAGCGTAAGGGTAATCAAGACCAACAACAGTGCCAAAAGAATGTGTTGTACCTTACTTCCTTTTTTCATAACTTTTACCTCTTCTTGTTTTGTATAGGTAGGCTACGTCCTGTTCATGCCGGGCACAAGGTATTTAATTGCCTTTTCACCAAATATCCAAATATTTTTCGTTCATGCACTCTTTTTGTCTTCTCGATTCGAGGTTAGAGCAATCAAAGAATAAAAAACATTGTTCATTCATGTTTGACAGAATTGACTGTTTGTGTAGATTTCTTTAGCATGCCAAAAAGGAGTCCATTATGGCTAAACAACTCAAAACCGGTGCAGAGATTATCGCACGAAGCCTTGAGGATCTGGGTGTACAGTATATCTTCGGTTATACGGGAGCGGCCATTCTACCGGTCATGGATGAGCTGGCAAAGAGCTCGATCAAGATTGTCGTGAATGCCAATGAGCAGTGCGCAGCCTTCAGTGCTGCAGGATACTCCAGAAGCAGTGAACAGGTTGGGATTGCCATTGTTACCAGTGGGCCGGCCATCACCAATGCACTGACAGCAGTGGCTGACAGCTACGCTGACAGCATTCCCTTGGTGGTAATCGCTGGACAGGTACCGGAGCACAAGCTTGGTACTGACTCATTCCAGCATATTGATGTTGCCTCAGTTTTTGGCCCTACAGCCAAGAAAGTGTACTCTGTTAAAGCCTTGAACAACCTTGAGCATGTCATCAAGGATGCCTACTTCCTGGCACAATCAGGAAAACGTGGGCCGGTAGTCATAGACCTTCCCATGAACCTGCAACAGAAAGCAGCCGGGTATGAAGCACTACCTCTTGCACAGTTCAGCACCATTTATGATCAGGATGTCCATCTCTCCTCTTCACAATGCAAACAATTTTTCGACCTGCTCTTGGAGGCTGACCATCCACTCCTGTATTTGGGTGGAGGGCTTAACAGTGAACGTGGAAGTGAAGCCATCAGACGATTCAATGCACGGTTTTCGATTCCATCAGTAAACACCTTGATGGCAAAAGGGGTGGTGAATGAGCGTGAGGCAACCAACCTTGGCATGCTCGGTATGTTCGGCACACCTGCCGCCAACAAGATCATCCAGGAGAACGACCTCTTTCTTGCCATTGGAGTCCGCTGGGATGACCGTGTTGCTGAAAAGGTAGGGTTTGCCATTCAGGCAAAAATTGCGTTCATCGACATTCATGCCGACAAGGTGCAACAGATTCGGGGAGAAAGGCGACCTGTGTTCTCCTTCATTGGAGATGCCGCAACCATTCTTCACGACCTTTGCGATTGGGCTGATACCCATGACCTCAAACTCACCATTGATGAATGGAGAGAGCATGCAGCACAGTTAAAGCGTCGTTGGCCTCTTGCCTACAATACTGAAGCAACTACCATCCAGATGGCACAGGTCTTACGTACCTTGGATTCACTCATTGACGAATCTACCATCATCACCACAGGGGTGGGAAATCATCAGCTGTTCTCTGCTCAGTACATCCGATGCCAGAGGCCCCGATCTTTTCTCACCTGTGGTGCCTTCGGGA
Organism: uncultured Sphaerochaeta sp.; assembly: GCF_963676285.1. NCBI lineage: Bacteria > Pseudomonadati > Spirochaetota > Spirochaetia > Spirochaetales > Sphaerochaetaceae > Sphaerochaeta > uncultured Sphaerochaeta sp. The sequence continues at coordinate 277,440 of NZ_OY781062.1, read as the reverse complement.
CCATGGGAAGTGGCATGCCACTTGCTGTTGGTGCCGTACATGCCAATAAAGATAAACAGGTAATCGTAGTGGACGGGGACGGAAGTTTCAGGATGAATATGGGTGAGCTTTTCACGATTGGAACAAACTGCCTCCCTATCAAGATACTCCTCCTGAACAACCATGCCGATGGGATGGTCTACAACCTTGAGGATGCTGCATATGAAGGCAGGCACTCTGCTACCTGCAGAAAAGAGGATGTCAATTTTGCGAAGATGGCTGACCTGTGCGGTTTCTCCTATAACAGAAGGATTGAACAGAAAGAAGAGATAGAGCAAGCGCTCAAAGAGTGGATGGAGAGCACTGGACCATGCTTGCTTGAGGTGATTACCGACCGTAAGGAAGTGTTGTACCCCGTCGTACGACCTGGTGCTTCCTATGCAGATATGGACCTTGGGCCATTTATACAGGAAAAGGAAATACAATGAGTAGTATGCTAATGATTTTCAATCATGCTCCCTATGATGGGAGCGATGTAACGTGGAATGCCCTTCGTCTTGCTGGACAGCTGCAGGTAACAGGTCATACAGTGCGAATCTTCCTGATGAATGATTCTGTTGATCTTGCCCGTGATTCAAACAAGAAACCACTCGAGTATGACCAAGACCTATCGCAGATGCTTCGTGACCTGATCGCCAAGGGTGTTCAGGTAAGGGTTTGTGGAACTTGTATGGCCCGTTGTGGTATCCATAAGAACGAACCATACTTTGCCGGAGCTGAGAAGTCCACCATGGCAGCCCTTGCTGAGTGGACTGCCGACAGCGACAAGGTCCTGACATTCTAAGTGCCCTACAGCATTTTCAGATTGAACTTCGGCATAAAGGGGTGGAACCCTTTATCCCCATAATATGCAACAGTGCCCTCACCTATGGGAATTTCATCATATGATGGCCCAAAGTCGAGGGTGCCATTGTAATAGGTACTGTTGGTGGAATCTTCTTTAAAATTGAAGGAGTTGGTTACATCAACAGTAATTAGGAGTGTCTTGGGAACTGAGACGGTAAAGCTGTTGATTGTTGCATCCAGACCACCGGTAGTGTTTCCACTCTCTATGATGATCTTGGGTTCTTCATCATCCAATGTATCGTTTGCACCCCAGAAATCCTCATCAGCAAAGAGGTCGATGCATCCTTGGTAGGGATGCGTTTCCTGATCAAAGAAAAACTTTCTGTTTCCCTCTGAATCCTCCAGTTCCCTTCTCATCCATACCCAGTTGGGTGATTCCTCGGTCCCTGCATTCACCACCATGTCCCGTTTCTGGAATTGTCCATCAACATTGAAATACTGACGAATGGTGTAGCTACCATGGGAGGGAGCACCACCTGCATCATGGGTGGCTGTTACCAGAGCGTGGGCAGCATCTGTCGACCAGGAAGGAACATTGAAGGAACACAGTACATCCATCTCCAGGTAGGTGAAGCTCATCTCATAGGCCACATAGGTACCAGTCGGTATTGCTTTCCTTGCAAGGAAGAGTCCATCAGCCCCAACAGAACCGGAAAAATCACAAAGCATTGGACTCTCTTCATCAATGAGGGTAACCTTCAGCCCATCTTTTCGTTCCAAGGCAAAATAGGTGATAAGCATTTTATACGAGGACGGAGAGATATTTACCGATTCCCAAAGGTCTTCATCCACAGCTTTTTCAGCAGACCCCTCACCGGTAACCACTGCATTCAGCGTAATTTCGGCTGTTCCACCGGAACCAAGATTACATCCAAGTGCAAGAGAAATGATACTGATCAGAATTCCAAGGCACAGAAAACGAACGAGGCTTCTCATAAGCACCTCCCACGTCACTACCAGGATATCTTCAGTATAATCTGAACTAAAAATCTGACAATATCAGAGATATGTATATTTCCATAAGTAGCTGTAGTTTTTTACCCTAGGAGAAACTCATTCGTGTATATTGAAGCAAGGAGTTTGTTACATGCATCTACCGTACCACGGGGCTGGAATCATATTCTGGACAGTCAGCGAAACAGGTGAAGTTTCCTTCCTGATGGGAAAACGTTCCATGCCGCCTCAAAACCATAGGTGGTCTTTCCCTGGAGGAACATGGGAGAGAGCAAGAGATGGGTATGATGCCAAGGGAAAGATTTCCTACAAAGAGACAGCAATAAGGGAGTGCCAGGAGGAAGTGGGACTGGATGTTCCATCCCCAGGAAACCTGTTCCCTCTCTGGTCGCTTGATGTGCCAGGTTTTCACTACCGAGTCTATACATATTATCTCAAGAATCAGGTAACACCACCCTACATCTCTGAATTCTCTCAGGCAGGATGGGTTACCTTCTCTACTGTCCCCTCTCCTACGGTAACCTTCGTACGGAAACAGATCCGTAGACTGAAGCATTATGTTGAGCAAACAAGGAAAAGGACCATCGGTTTTGTAGACCAATGATCCCTTTCTGACTGTTTTAGTGAATACCTACGGCTTGATGTGGCAGAAGTAGTAGTGGTCCTCGGAGAGACGCACCATGGGTGGATACTCCTTCTCGCATATCTCACCTACCTGCTTGTGGCATCGACCGGCAAATGGACACCCCTTCACCTTCTTTGCAGGATCAGGCAGCATTCCCTCCAGTTCAATGATTTCCTTCTGTTTTGTAGGATCAACCTCGGGAACAGCTGAAAGCAGTGCCTCGGTATAGGGGTGGTGGGAGTTTTCCATCACCTCATCCCGCTTACCATACTCAGCAATCTTTCCTGCATACATGACCATGATGTAATCACTGAGGTAGTTGATGACATTCAGGTCATGCGATATGAACAAGTAGGCAACATGGGTATCCACCTGTAGGTCATTGAGCAGGTTGAGTACCGATGCCTGGACAGAGACATCAAGAGCACTGGTTGGCTCATCACAGACGATCAGGTTTGGAGAGATGGACAGTGAACGTGCAATAGCCACACGCTGCTGTTCCCCTCCACTAAGCTGACGTGGTTTCTTCTCCAAGTACTCCTTACCCAGGTCAACCTTCCTGAGAATATCAATGATCTTCTCACGTCGCTCATTCGCATCATTGATGTTTGCAAGCTTCTGCATGGTTCGACCAATGATCTTCTCTACAGTATGGGACGGGTTGAGACTTCGACCAGGATTCTGGAAAATGAGCTGAATGTTCTTCAGCGTCTCCTTGTCCCGTTTGTTCCAACCAATGGAAATATCGGTATCTCCAAAGAGAATCCTACCCTTGGATGGCGGGAACAAACCACTGACCATATGTCCGGTAGTGGATTTACCACACCCTGACTCACCTACAATACCAAGAATGGAATGAGGTTTGACTGAGAACTCAATGCCATTGACAGCATATACTTTCCGTCTGCTGCCATAAATCTTATGCAAGTCCTCAACCTTCAGCAAATCTTTCTCACTGTCAAAATCGGGATCATCCTTGCGTGGGGTTGGCGTGAGCCGTACCTTCAGTTTGTCGGGGATATCCTCAGCATATGCACGATCGCAGGCTGCAAAGTGAGCCCCTTCTATCTTCTTGATCCCATATTTGCTGATACAGGTATCGTTTTTCTTGTCACACCTATCAGCAAACGGACAGCCACCCTCATCCGCACCACGTTTCTTCACATAGCCGGGAATGGTGTTCAGCTTCGTCTTTTCCTTCACTACCCCACCACGAGGCATACAGTTGATCAAAGCACGGGTATACGGATGTACAGGATTCTCAAAAATCTGCTGTTTGGGACCACTCTCGACAATCTCACCACTGTACATAACCACGATGTTCTCAGCAACTTTGTTGATAACACCAATATCATGCGAGATATAGATCATGGACATCTTCAGCTTATCCCTGAGCTCTGCTATAGAGTCAAGAATGACAGCCTCTGTAGTAACATCCAAGGCAGTGGTCGGTTCATCCAGGATCATAAGGTCCGGCTTGCAGAGTAATGCCATCGCAATACAAATTCTCTGTTGAATACCACCACTAACCTGGTGAGGATACCTTCTCACAATGCCTTTGGGATCTCCAAGATTCATCATTTCCAAGGCTTCAATCGTTGCCTTTCTTGCCTTTGCCTTGTTGAGCTTTTGGTGATGCATTCCCACTTCATCCAGCTGAAAGCCGATGGTAAGGGAAGGATTAAGAGAGGAGTATGGGTTCTGGAAAACCATGGCAATTCTATTGCCACGCACCGATTCCATCTCTTTTTCCGATTTCTCGAGCAAATTATCACCCTTGAAACGGATAGCTCCCTCTACCTCTGCATTACTTGCAAGGTAGCGCATTACGGTGAATGCGAGGGTACTCTTTCCACAACCAGATTCACCTATGATCCCAATCGATTCACTGTATTCCAAATTCAAGGATACATTGTTGACTGCAGAGAAGGTCCCATCAAAGGTGTTGAATCGTACATGGAGGTTTTCAATTTCTAAAATATTATCGTTCATGTATCAATACCTTACTGACAAAGTCAGAGAAAATAGAGATGGCAATCACCAAGGAAGCGATAGCCAAGGCTGGAAACAGAACCGCCCAAGGCGCTTGTGCAATGATCGGCTTGTTCTCGATAACCATCATACCCCAGTCAGGGGTGGGAGGCTGCAATCCGACTCCCAAAAACCCAAGGGAGGCAACCATCATGATTGAATAGGCAAATCGTGCAGTAGCTTCAACGATGATAGGTCCCATGGTATTGGGGAGTATCTCAACAAACATGATGTAGAGATGATTCTCACCACGAATACGAGCAGCAGAGACATACTCCTGGCTCTTTTCCGTCAAGAGCACTCCACGGGAGACACGTGCTGTAGCAGGTACGAACGCAATAGATACAATGATCGTCAAGCTCGCAATACTGGAGTCCCCTAGAATTCCAAGGATAACCATGGACAGTACCAAGGGAGGAATGGCCATAAGGATATCCATTGCACGAAGGAACGCTGTATCAAGCTTCCCTCCAAAGTACCCTGCAGAGAACCCAAGCAAGATACCCACCAATGTGGAAAATATGGAAGTCAGTAGTGCGACGGTTAGGATTGATCGACTGCCATAGACAATTCTCGCAAGAATATCCCGGCCAAGCCCATCGGTGCCCAACACATGACCATATTCACCAGGGGAGGCCATCTGATTCTCAGAGTCCATCGCAGTATGGGTAAAGGGAATCATGGAGGGGCCTACTGCAGCGGCTATCAACCAGAACAAGATGATTGCGATACCGACCATGGCCAGTGGACTTTTTTTCAATTGATAGAAGAAATACTTCATTTCTGGCCTCCTTGGTATCTGATCCTCGGGTTGAGATAGCTATACATAATGTCGGTAATCATCGTAGAGAGTGAGTAGATGACGGTTATCAGGAGTACACAAGCCTCAATAAGCGGCACATCGCGTGTCTTGATTCCTGTCATCAACAATGAGCCCATCCCTGGGAACCCAAAGAGCGTCTCAACTACGACCAGCCCTCCAAACAACCAACCCATATTCATACCAATAATGGTAATAGTGGGAAGCATTGCATTTTTCAACGCGTGCCTGAAAATGACATACTTGCGCGGCATACCTTTCAAGGTTGCTGCCCTGATGTAGTCAGAATTCATAACGGTGATCATGGAAGAACGTTGCATTCTCGAGATATATCCAAACATAACAAACGTAATGGATAGTGCGGGGAGAATTACAATGTTCAGGTTCTGCCAAATACTTTCCCCAATGGGAATGACGCTGACAATGGGAAACCAGTCCAACTGAACAGCAAAGACGGTAATAAGAATAACACCGGAAACAAACTCAGGGAGGGCCATAGTAGCCAAACCAAAAAAGGAAATAATTGAGTCTGTCGGTTTCTTCTCCTTTACCCCTGCCAATACCCCAAAGAAGATAGATAGTGGAACAAATATGATAAAGGCGGTCATGGCTAATATTACTGAGTGTCCAACCTTTCTCCAAAGTATGGAGTTGATCGAAACACCCTTCATATATACAGATTCACCTAAATCACCTACAGCTACGCCTTTAATCCATCTTCCATAGCGTTCCAGCAAGGGATCATTGAGCCCCCTTGCCTCACGCAGGGAAGCCACGGCCTCCTCTGTAGCACTCTGGCCCAGAATCATTTGTGCGACATCACCTGGCATGATTTCAACAAGCAAGAAGATGATGAACGACATGACGACCAGGGTCGCAAGAAGCGACCCCAGACGACGAAGAAACATTTCCATTAATCTCTTCATAGAATATCCATGTACTTATATTGTGGAAGCATGGTAATCGGCTGCCGGTAACCAACAACACTGTCATTGATCGCCACCAGATACGGAACCTGTACGTTGATCAGAGGACCATTCTCATAGAACCATTCCTGCAACTCATGATAGTAACTCATACGCTGATCAGGATCTGCCTCACCGGAAATCTTCTCGATTAGATCGTTGAGAACAGGTGCATCCAGATGGGACTCATTCCAAGGACCACCGCCCTTGAAGGCAAGTGCGAGCAACATGGATGGGTCAATACGACCACCCCAACCGGTAAGGGAGATGGGAACATTCAACCAGTACTGTGAAAGGTAGACGTCACGGGTATATCCCTTCAGCTCAATATCGAATCCAGCCTCAGCAGCCAATTCCTTAACCGTCTGGCTAAGCTCCTTACCAAATGGGTGGTCAGAAGCGTAGTAAAGCTCAGTGCTCAAGCCATTAGGATAGCCAGCATCTGCAAGCAATTCCTTTGCCTTTGCAATGTTTCTCTCACGCAAGGGAATCTCTTTGTACTCAGCCAAGGCATTCATGATCGGGGTCTCATTATAGTAGACTCCATCGCCCAATTCCATTTTAGCGGTACTACGGGCAATTACTTCTGGATCCATGGCATACTTGAAAGCCAATCGAACGCGGTTGTCATCAAAGGGAGCCTCATCTACTCGCATGGAGATGAATCTCTGTTCCTGGTATGGAGAGATGACAGAAATGCCATCAACACCATCAAGACGCTGCTTGATCTCCGGGGTGATGAAGGGAACTACATCTACACGATCAGATTCAAGCATGGAGATACTGGCATCAATATCGCCTACAAAGTAAATGGCGATCTGGTCAACCTTTGGAAGTCCTTCTGCCCAATAGTTAGGATTCTTCTCAAGCAGTGCTGATTCCTTGGGAACCAACTGGTTCATCATGAATGGACCGGTGCCCATTGGCTTGGTCTCACCATAGGAGTCATAGTCATACTCGCTGGAGAGGATTGCCATACTGTAGTCGGTCATCTGATACACAAATGTTGGACGAGGTTCTTTGAGCGTTACCTCAACCGTGTAATCATCAACTACACGCACAGATTCCATAACTTCGAAGTCAGACTTTTTCAAATGTCCAAGATCAGGGTCCTGGGTTCTCTCGAGGGTGAACTTTACATCCTCAGCGGTAAAATCAGAACCATTGTGGAACTTGACACCTTTTCTCAGCTTGAAGGTCCAGACCTTACCAGCGTCGGTTTCCCAGCTTGTTGCAAGCACTGGATCAAGTTCACCGGTTTCTGCATTGATCTCCATCAAATACTCATAGATGGATGAGTTCATGGAGAATACCTGACCATCCCATACACCTGGGGTAATCAATCCAGGGACCTGGTCTGCTACTCGGATCTGTTTAACAGGAGCCGCTTTTTCGGCATCCCCTCCTGCAAATACCATCATGGGTATTGCAAGCAAAAGTACTAGTAGTAATGTACGTCGCATAATTCCTCCTCAAAGTTGTTCGAATCTAGACGTTTTCTTGTCGGAAGTTCACACATTAGGAACCATTTTTCAAAATCATACAGGCTGTTAGTGCAACCAATGCACATAACATAGTTTGTGAAATTCCTGTATCCGACAACTCTATTAAACTATTAAAGTTGGCACTTTGTCAAGAAACATGCTATAATTATTTGCTATTAGCAATCTTTTACTCAATCCAATCCTTTGCAATCCCTCTCTAGTTAACACCTTATCATGACATCCCTCATCTATGAACAATTTTTTTTGTGCATATTTTTCAATGTTTCCATTGGAAGATTAAATAAATACAAAGGTTTCACATAAAATCATTATTTGATTTTTCTAGACATATTTATGATTCAATGATAGCTTTTTAGTAGAGTTACACCAATGGAATACTGAATAAGGAGAGACAACATGAGAAAAATCACGATGTTCGTGAGCATACTGTGCCTGACAGCAATGCTCTTTGGGGCTGGAATCAATGAAGGACAGTTTACTGATCAAAGCAATGAAGAATATCTTGAGCATTATTTTGGGATCACACTTGCAAGCGATTCTGTTTCAATTGCTTCCTTTGAGAAGGCAATCAACCAACTGAGCGGAACAGTACCAGAAATCAATGAACAGAATGACATCTTCAAGGCACTTGTCGCTGCTGCTGACCTCACTGAACTGGCCTTGACCTACAGTACAGAGAAGGCATCGAGCAGACTTGCCTTCCACGGAGTAATGAGCAAAGTACCCCAGGATGTACTACCCTATCTTGCATGTGCTCTCGATGCATCACTGCTTCCCCCATCTGTTGCTGAAGAGGTTATGGGTGCATCATCACTTACCAGCAGAACTGCTGCAAATCTGCTGATGAGCATTGCCAATGCAAACGGTATAAGTAGGAACTATATCGGCAATGTGCAGGATAGCGATATCCTTATGCGCATTTCCAACGCTTTTGACAGTTATACCCTCTTCTCCGACAACAATCTGGATGCAATCGGTGCAGAAGCAGTACAGAGAAAGGCTTCCACCGGATACAACTTGAAGAAGGATGCTGATGATGCACAGTTCCTTTCCTCCCGTACCATCCAGTATGGACATAGCGATGAAACCCACCTGAAACAGCTTGTTGTTCTACTTGCCAGTGAAGGAATGGATGCAAAACTGCAGATAGAACCAAAAGTCTCCATCTATGAATACCTGCTTGACTGGGGTCCAGTGCCTGAACCAAGTCCCTACTACATGGTTCTGGAAAACAGTGAAGATTTCTATCTTGCCTATGCAGTTGAGTATGATGCGAAATTTGAGTTCGAAAAGAGGGAAGATCTATTGAAATTCGACCAAATCATCAACACCTATGCAAAGAAAAATGACAAGAATCAGGCAAAGGACAGTAACGTGGCATTGCTTCGAGGTGCCTGGTGGCAACCGCTGTACAGCACAACGTTCAATGCCGACTCCCAGGCATACCAGGAGATAGTCGACTGTATCCTGATGGAGGACGGATACTCCATTCACCCCTTCTCCCTGCTTGAAAACAAGGACAACCTCATCAATAATCTGGAAGACCTGAGTGGATTGGAAGTACAGGAGAAAGCACTATTCGTAAATAATGCTTTCTACCGCTATCTAACCGGTGCCGATTACCAGTAAGATTGCTTGCATAAGATAGGCAACCGCCTAAGGGTTGCCTATCTTTACAGAACTGAGATCAGATGGAGGTCACCTTTATGATTCCTTACGTACGTCAGAACCAGATATATTCATATATCAAGATGAAGCAGATTGCTTACATTGAAGAGTTGCTGGAATTGACAAACGTTTCTCTTCCAACCGTTCGTCGTGATCTCAAGAAACTGGAGGAAGAAGGAAAGATCATTCTTCTCAATGGAGGCGGAGTAAGGCCAAATGAAGAGGCAGAACACTCTGTAGTAGCCAGGCTTGAAGTTAATTCTGAAGAGAAATACCTGATCTGCAGTAAAGCTGCAAAATCACTCGAGAACAATGAATTCATATATCTCGGCCCGGGTACTACGGAAAACTACCTCATTGGTTTTTTGGCAGGCAAGCATTGCACTGTGGTTACCAATGGTATTTTCCATCTTCCGAAATTATTGGAGTACAAGATCAAGACGATTGTTATCGGAGGAGCCCTCGATCATAGCTATGGGATTACCCATGGTCCCGAGGTATATGGGAACATTGAAAAAATGAATTTCAGTACGTGCATTATTGGGGCAAGTGCAATCTTTAAAGGAGGAGTATCCTCCTTCGACCATGATGTTTCAGTCATCAATCAACTCGTGCTTAAGCGTTCAAAGAAACGTATCCTGATTGCAGATTCCACCAAGTTTTCTGCCTTCAGCCATCACGAATTTGCCAAGGTTGATGACTTCGATTGCATCATTACTACAGAAAAAGCAGGGATAAAAGAGACTGACATGAAGAATCTTGTCATTGCTCATCCCTCGGATTTATAAAGGAACTACCATGCAGTATTGTAGAAAAGCACTCATTGGAGGAACCGGAGTCGGCTCACTAGCCAACTTGAAAGGGCCTTTTGTTATAGAAACAACGTATGGGAATGTAGAGACGTACCGTTTTACTCTCGCAGGGGAAGAGATTCTTTTCCTTCCTAGACACGGAAGAGCTCACAATACCCCTCCTCATGCCATCAATTATCGAGCTCAGATGAAGGCACTCCAGCAGGAGGGAATTACCTATATATTTGCGTTGCTCACCAGTGGGTCGATGGATGAATCAATCCATGAAGGATCACTGGTTGTTATTGAGGATTTTCTCGATTTTACCACTGGCCGGAGCAAGACCTTTTTTGATGGGCATGACAACAAGGTAGCCCATGTTGATATGAGTGACCCTTATTGCCAAAATCTGAGGTCGCTGTTCGTAGAAGCAGCAGAGGAAACTGGCATACCTATCCATACCAATGGGGTATATGTCTGTACGGAAGGTCCCCGATTTGAAGGCAAAACAGAGATTGCCATGTTCCAAAAATGTGGAGGCACCTTGGTAGGCATGACAGGTATTCCGGAAATGTTCCTGGCAAAAGAACTGGGGATGTGCTATGCCGCCATCGGCCTTATCTCGAACATGGCTTGTGGTTTGAAAGGTGAGAATCTTGCACATATCGACCACGGCCAAAGGATTACCCAGGCGAAGGAGTCTGCCTTGCAGATCATAAGCAACATTTTTACGACAAAACCATTAACCCAGGACCATTGTGGCTGCTCCAATGCAGTCCTTCATTTATAATATAAGGAGAATTAATTACATGCCCACCACTATCCCAGTTTACTTGCAACATGACCCGATCAAGCTCGTATTGCTTGACCAGACAAAACTTCCCATTGCCGAGGAGTTCCTCTATCTTGATACACGTCAATCCATATTCGAGGCTATCAAGAAACTGAGGGTCAGGGGAGCTCCTGCCATCGGCATCGCTGCTGCATATGGGATCTATGTGTGTCTATCACAGAAGGAGTACCAGAGTCTTGAGGATATGGAACAGGACATGAAGGAACTTACCGAGTATTTTGCTTCCAGTCGTCCCACTGCAGTTAACCTCTTTTGGGCATTGGACCGTATGAATAAGACCTTCACTGAATATCGTAACAAGCCAGATGCCAGCCAAGTGGAAATACTTGCTTCATTATTACAGGAAAGCGATACCATTTTCAATGAAGACCAAGAAATGGGCAAGGCAATAGGAATGCATGGACTCTCTCTCTTTGACAAGAGGAAACAGTGGGGGGTGATGACGCACTGCAATGCTGGAGGTTTGGCCACCAGTGGATATGGAACCGCCCTCGCGCCGCTTTATCTTGGTCATGAACAAGGGTATCAATTCAAGGTGTATTCAAATGAGACAAGACCGTTGTTGCAAGGAAGCAGACTTACTGCCTATGAACTTGCAAAAGGTGGCCTTGATGTCACTGTTCTTTGTGATAATATGGTATCATTGGTGATGAAGGAAAAGAAAATCGATGCAGTAATTGTTGGTGCTGATCGAATAGCCGCTAATGGGGATACAGCAAACAAGATAGGCACCAGTGGTGTTGCGATACTTGCACGCTATTACCACATCCCTTTTTATGTGGCGGCTCCAAGTTCAACGTTTGATGTCTCGACAGAGACTGGCAGCGATATTGTTATTGAGTTACGTGACGGAGATGAGGTGGTTAATGGTTTTGGGAAACGTACGGGCCCCAAGGAAGCACAGGTGTACAACCCTGCTTTTGATGTTACCGATGCTTCCCTTATTACCGCCATTATCACAGAGAAAGGTATCATTGAGTCCCCAAATGCAGAGAAGATCAGAAGTCATCTCAGCAAGTGAGTAACAGCAATCAAGAGAGAGATTACTCATCATGGAAAATGATGGATATCACAAAATAGGTACAAGGAGATAGAAATGAAGAAATTTGTTGGTTTTATCGCAATGGTTCTTATCGCAGGTCTGTTGTTCGCAGCAGGTTCAGCCGAAAAGACATCACAGGAAACAGGTCTGAACATTGCCATTATCACCACCCCAAGTGGTGTCGATGATGGGTCTTTCAACCAGGACAACTATAACGGTATCCTGGCATTCATCGAGGAGAATCCCGAAGCACAGGTAACGGCCATTCGTGAACCCAGCGGGGATGTGGCTGCTGCTCTGAAGACAGCCGCGGATGTCGTGGCTGAGTATGATGTGCTGGTATGTACAGGATTCCAGTTTGCAGGTATTGGTGAATTGGCAAAGGAAAATCCCGAAACCAAGTTTATCCTGGTAGATACCTACCCCACCGATGCCGCAGGAAACACTGTTGAACTTCCCAATGTTTATGCAATGACCTTTGCAGAACAGGAAAGTGGATTCTTTGCTGGAGTAGCAGCAGCACTTGAAACCAAGACAAACAAGGTTGCGGTAGTCAATGGTGTTGCCTACCCTTCAAACGTCAACTACCAGTATGGTTTTGAGAGTGGTGTCATCTATGCAAACAAGAAACTCGGAACCAAAGCTGAACTCGTTGAACTGGCTTCCCAGGCAGGTACCGATGTTACCGGTGCTAATGTAGGTGGCAACTATGTCGGTTCATTTGCAGATGAGGCAACTGGCAAGGTAATTGGACAGCAGTTGCTTGGACAGGGTGTAGATATTGCATTTGTTGCAGCAGGAGCGAGCGGAAACGGTGTCTTTACTGCAGCAAAAGAGAGTGGTGGCAAGCTGCACGTAATCGGATGCGATGTCGACCAGTGGGATGACGGCAAGGTCGGAAACGACAACATCATCCTTACCAGTGTATTGAAGGTAATGAGCCTGAATGTACATCGTGCACTCTCAAGTATTAAGGACGGTACCTTCGAGGGCGCCAATGTACTACTGAAAGCTGATACCGACTCAACTGGGTTTGTGAAGGAGAGTGGTCGTCAGCAGCTTGAATCTTCCACGATCGAAAAGCTTGATGAAGCTTACAAGCTTGTTCAAGATGGAACACTTGTTCCTGCCTCCAACTTTGGTGGATTCACCCCTGAGGGATTCAAGGTAAACTAATTTTGTTTGTATTCGGTACTGGTATCCCTTGATACCAGTACCTATATTTTTAGGGAGCAACACGACGTGGACACGGTGGTAGAATTTAGACACATTACCAAACGATTTCCTGGGATCATTGCAAATAATGATATCTCTCTTTCCATCAGGAAAGGAGAAATATTGGCAATTCTCGGTGAGAATGGTGCTGGCAAGTCGACCTTGATGAGCATGCTCTTCGGTATGCAGACACCTGATGAAGGGGAAATCCTGATCAGGGGGAAGAAAGAGCATATCTCCAGTCCACTTGTTGCGAATGATTTGAACATCGGCATGGTACACCAGCACTTTATGTTAGTGGAGAATCAGAGCATCACAGAAAACATCATCATGGGAATAGAACCAAAGAAACGATATCTGGGCCTATTTCCGTATGTAGACGTGCAGTCTTCCAATGAGAAGGTTCGTGAACTGTCGAAGCACTACCAATTGGAAGTAAATCCAGAGGATATCATCGAGGATCTTCCCGTATCGACACGACAACGTGTTGAGATACTCAAGATGCTCTACAGAAATGCAGAAATTCTCATTTTCGATGAACCAAGTGCTGTTTTAACCCCACAGGAGATTGAATCCTTGTTGGGCATCATCAAGAATCTACGAGAGAGTGGAAAAACTATCATCCTTATCACCCATAAATTGGACGAAATCAAAAAGATTGCCGACCGATGTGCCATTCTCTGTAAAGGGAAGCTTGTTGGGGTTCTTGATGTACCCTCTACTACCACGCAAGAAATGAGTGCCTTGATGGTTGGACGAGAGGTCTCCCTTACGCTTACCTCTACTGAGCATACCCAAGGAGAAGAAGTGCTCCGTGTTGAAGGCCTTACTGTTGAGACAAATGACCATATTCGGAAAGTTGACAAGGTCAGTTTCTCTCTCCATAGCGGAGAAGTGCTTGCTATTGCAGGGGTTGCAGGCAATGGACAGGTTGAGATTGCGGATGCCATTTCTGGGCTTCTCCCTGTCAAAGAAGGTTCTATTTTCCTTGATGGACAGGAAATTACCAATCACACTGTTCGTCAGCGTATTGAGGCAGGAGTTGCCTACATACCTGAAGACAGACATTCTGTTGGTCTGGTACTCGATTTTCCTCTCCGAGAAAATCTCTGCCTGAAGCAGTATTATCAAGAACCGTACAGCAACTCACGTGGAGTGCTGCAACAACAACAGATGGATGCTCTCGCTACCGACCTTATCTCCTCTTTTGATATCCGTAGTGGTTCTGGTGCATCCACGCTGGCTCGAAGCATGAGTGGAGGGAATCAGCAAAAGGCCATTATTGCTCGTGAGATCAATCTGAAGGCAAATGTATTGATGTTTGTGCAGCCTACCCGTGGCTTGGATGTAGGAGCAATTGAGACAATCCATAAGAAAATTGATGAACTCAGGGCACAGGGAAAGGCAATTCTGCTCATCTCCTTGGAGCTTGATGAGATCATGGAGCTTGCTGACACGATCCTCGTTCTCTACAACGGACGAACACAGACGATTAAGCCAGCATCAACAATGACCAAGCTTGAGGTTGGGGAGTATATGATGGGGGTGCATGTTGAAAAAGCCTAATCTTGTCAAACGAGTATTTATTTCCTGTTGTGGTCCAGGCAAGCACCAACTACTCAGGGTAAGTCTGTTCTGTATCTTTCTCAGCCTCCTTGCTGGAGCGGTATTGCTGTTGCTACTCGGGAAAAATCCTCTTGAAGCGTACAGAAGTATTCTCCAAGGTGCCGGCATTCTTCCCAAGGCACGATATGCTGGAAAAAAGAGTCAGCTTACCGACTTCATGAGTCTGCTCAATTACACGACTCCCATGATTTTTGCCGCACTCTCCGTTGCGGTTGCCCTGAAGAGTGGAATTTTCAATATTTGTGTTTCCGGTATCATGGTATTCTCTGGATTCTTGGCGACCGTCTTGGTGGGATACTCTTCCCTTGCTCCGATTATTGCAAAACCCCTGGTTATTTTGATCGGGATTGTTGCTGGCGGGCTGATCGGGGTATTGATCGGGTACCTGAGACACCGCTTCAACATGAACGAGGTGGTTGTGGCAATTATGCTCAACTACATCATCAGTTATGTGGTCAGCTTTTTCATACAGACCAAGTTTGTTGACCCAATCACCCGGCAGTCAGTTGAGGTTGGACAGAATGCAAGGTTAACCCTCTTTGACTACCCTATCATGAATTTAAAGATGGAGATCAATCTTGTTTTCCCGCTAGCCCTGATTACCGTCTTTTTAATTCGTTACTTCATCAACCGCACCCGTTTTGGGTTTGAACTGAAGGCAGTCGGGCTGAACAGCAAGGCTAGTAACTATGCAGGTATCAATGTGGGTAAAACCATGGTAACCACCATGTTGATCAGTGGGGCTCTTGCAGGTTTGGCAGGGGTTTCCTACTACCTGGGTAGCAATGCTTCGATCCAGCCCAGGGTACTCCCTTCCCTTGGGTTCGACTCCATCGCAGTTGCTCTCCTTGGCAATACAACCGCCATTGGAAGCTTCTTCGCTTCCCTCCTGGTTATGGTGTTCGATTCAGGTACGACCTATATGTCCTCAAGAATGCAGGTTCTCCGAGAGATTGCTGCGCTTATCACCAGTATCCTGCTGTTGTTCAGTGCAATCGGAATATTCTTTAGGGCTCTTGCAAACCGTTATGCCCGCGAAGCTGAGGAGGTTTGAGTATGGACAGCATTATCATCGAAGGAATCGCATTTTCCATCCCGCTCTTCATTATCGCAATCGGGGGCATCTATAGTGAAGGAAGTGGAGTAATAAACCTAGCCCTTGAAGGGCTGCTTGGCTTTGGCGCTTTTGCAGGAGGGCTGAGTTATGCTCTCTTGAGCAGTGTCATTACGGGAAACCCACTCTTGCTTATCTATGCTTCCTTGGCGTTTGCCATGGTCGGAGGGGCATTGCTTGCTTCACTCCATGCACTGATGTGTATCAAGTTCAAGGCAAATCAGGTTATCAGTGGTGTGGTGATCAACATGCTCAGTGTGGCCCTCACTGCCTTTCTTGCAAACCAGATCAATGCATCAGTCTTTGGACAACCATCAAACAAGTTCCTCTTGGAAATCTTCCCCAAGGTTACGGTTCCCCTTCTCTCAAGAATTCCTATCCTGGGGGCTGTGTTTACCGATATGTATACCTTTATCCCGATTATTGTCGCGGTTGCAATTCTTATGGCTTACATCTATTACAAGACTCCATTCGGTATGCATATCCGAGCATGTGGGGATAACCCCCATGCAGTTGCTGCTGCCGGTGGGAATGTCATGAAGATCCGCTTCGTATCGGTACTGGTAAGCGGTGCTCTTGCGGGGCTTGGTGGTATGTGTTTTGCCTACTCCATCTCTACCACGTTTTCTCCAAACATTTACATGGGTTTTGGTTATCTTGCCATTGCTGCCTATATCTTCGGTTCTTGGAAAATTAGCCGGACATTCCTTGCTTGTATTCTTTTCGGCTTTGCCCGGAGTGCTGGATATGTGCTGGTACAAAAGCTGGAATTGCCATCTTCCTTTGGGGACCTCGTCCTTACCCTTCCCTATATTGTTACCTTGGTCTTGCTGCTCTTTTTCTCATCAAAGACCAAGGCACCAAGAGCTCTTGGGGATGTATATGAGTAATGACATGGGGAGTCGCGAGACTCCCTTTTCTATGTATCAATTTTAAAAGCGTAATATAGACAAACGAATCTTTTCTTATAAAACTTCTCTCTAACTTCTTACGTTTTTCTTGCTAACATATCCTACAGACCGTATGATTCTGATAGGATATACGAGCAAGGGAGCATCAATGTCGCAGGGAATCATCATTCAAAATGTGTATCACTTCTTGTTTTTTTTGGTCATGTGCTATGCATGGATAATTTCAAAACGGCAGGTTCCCGGAATTGGTTATTGGACGCTCAACCTATTTCTTTACACAATCGGCCTGATATTGCAAATGGTGTTTGTGCAAACGGGACTCCAGTTCTCCAGAATTATCGCGAATCTAATGCTATTCAGTGGAGGGCTGTCCTTTTACATCGGTTTCGCCAATTATACTGCACGTCCAGTTCACTGGAAAATTTGTTACGTGTTGATATTTTCCATGATCATATCCTCCCTCACAGAGATAGTTCTTTCACTTCCTTTGGAAATTTTCATTATTATCAATGCCATCTATTTCCTTGTTATTATTGCCCTTTATCATACAGTTTTTATCCCGAATTTTTCTGGTTGGTTCGGGTCACTCATGGTGATATTGTCTGTGATCTACACCATCTTGGCAGGTACTCAGATCTACAGGATTATTACCACACTCGACAATATCATCCATGGCAACCCCTCTACCAATGGATTCGATCTTACGGGGTATACCATTACAGCAATCGTCAATCGATTGATGCTCTTTACTGTTAATTTCATAGTCCTTCTTCTGGTCTATAAGAAGTTATTACATGACCTCCAAACCCAAGTAGACAGCCAAAAGACCCTTTCACTGCATCTCAAGAACCTTGCAGAGCATGATGAACTTACTACCCTTTATAACCGTCGTACCATAGAACAACTCATCAGTCTCTATTTGCCCAAGAAACATGATAGTGCAATCGCATATCTCTTTATGCTTGATATTGATTATTTCAAGGACCTGAATGATGCCTACGGACATCAATGTGGAGATGTAGTACTACAGCATACTGCACAAGGTTTATCCTCACTGCTTGAAGAGCAAGATCTTTTAGGCCGTTGGGGTGGTGACGAGTTTCTGCTCTTGGTGATAAGGAGGGAGAAAAACCAAATTACACCTCTTTTACAAGGTATGAAAAACATGATGCGCAATATTTGCAAGCTATATCCAAATACACAAGGATGTTCCTTAAGCGGAGGCTTTACCCTGCTTACAACTAATGATACGCTGGATAGTGCCATACAGCGTGCAGACGCCTTGCTCTACCAAGCAAAGGAAGCAGGACGAAATCGTATCATTGGTAACCTGACAGGAGATACAGAATGACAGATGACGACAAGCTTGCAATGTGTTACCAGGTTATAGGGGATACTGCAACAGAAATATCCCAGGCATATTCAGATTTCGGAGACCTTGTAGGGTACTACATGGGCCAAACATCTACCACGCTTCAGCTCAGGCTTTTCAGGCCTCTGGCTTTCGAGACCTCTTTATATCTTCTTACCTTGCTTGATACTACCAGTAAGTTCTATACAGATATCCATCAGGAAACAGAGAAGCTTGCAGAAGAATTGGAAGTACCATCCCTGGAAGAACGGCTTGCCACATACAAACAAGGAAATGATAGCGTCACGCTCTTTGTTACTGCTTGCCAGCAAGTTGTTGGAAGTGATGCTCTCTGGCTTAGTATGAGAAGAAAAGATACACCTCCCCAGGAGACCATCAGTGATAGGGGCTATGTGGTTATCAAGAGTGCGGCAGAGAAGATCCAGAATGTGGTTGTGTCGCTAACATTGTAGTTAATCTTAACATACCCCTAAATATCCTCATTCCCATGTTGACCTATAACTTGGGTTTATTCTGCAATCCAGACTGCTTTCATGGTCACATCCTTATCGCCCATGCTGAACGAGGACCCGGGTTCATAGGTCCCAATAACTTGATCATCAACGATAGCCTGCCAGCTGGAGAGAACGTAACCTTCTCTCTCTACATTTGGTAAAGCAACATGTTCCCCTTCTATGTAAACTTTCGGAGCAATGGTTTTGCTTACTGTATCAGTGGTGTTCATATCGAATGTTACTGTTTCTCCAAATCGGGAATACTCCTCGATAAAGTAATGTGCCACTTTGCCATTAGTGTAAGTAATTTTTAGATACACATAGCCTATTCCTTTTGCAAGATAAGCTTCAACTTTCTCCTGATAATTTTCCTGATTGTATCCATTTGGAAAATCTAATTCAGCTGTAAGATGCATGCAATCCTTATAGAATTTCCCTGAGGGTGTATAAATATCACGGAGAAACTCATCATAGTATACTTGTGTGAATCCATCATATCCATTGCTGCCTGAGGGGTATGAGATAGTTTCTCCTTTATATTCTTCATACAAGGTATCAATTCCTGCACGGGGGAAGACTCCTTGCATGACATGAACAGCATGTAAGGGGAGCCATAGATGATCCTGACTGTTCCATTGTTGACTGTATCCAGTATTGGAGTTATAACATTCTTCACTCCATCCTTCATATCCCGTAATATTTTCAAATCGTATCACCCAGTCACAATTATAATATTCCGCTGGAGAAATAGAAGTTATTTTTGCTTCCCCATTGATGGAGTCAGCAAATATATGGAAGAATCCAGTTTCGGATTGCGTGTACCACGTAAAGCCTTCAACCAACGGATAATAGGAATCCTTCCCATGGCCTGGAACCATGTTCACCTCATCCTGGTCGATGGGTGCATAAAGTCCTGCACGGTAATCAGAATATTTCAATACCTCGTCGATGATTTCATCCTGGCAACCGGAGAGAAGTACAAGAATACATAATAAGCCCAATACCAATACTATCTTTTTGTGATATTGCTTACTCATGCGTTCCATCCTCCTCACATTATTCTGCAATCCAGACTGCCTTCATGGTCACATCCTTATCGCCCATGCTGAACGAGGACCCGGGTTCATAGGTACCGACTTCTTGATCATCAACGATAACCAGCCAACTGGAGAGGATATACCCCTCATGATTAACTTCCGGTAGTGTAATCTGCTCACCCTCTTCATAGACTCTCGGGGCAATGGTTTTGCTGACTGTATCGGTGGTATTCATGTCAAAGGTAAGCGTTTCTCCGAAAGAGGAATGATCTACCAACACAAGTTGTGTCTCCTCGCCTGTGTTGTAAATGCTTTTCAAATAGACAAATCCAACACCTTTCGCAATATAGTATTCTTGAAAGGTGATATATGGTTCATACTCGAACCCTTGAGGAAAGGTGTACGATCTTGTCACATGCAGACATGTATCATAACGCTTCCCGAACGGTGTCGTGAATGACTCAAACTCATCACCATACGTTATTGTTTCTTCTAGCATATATCCAGCATGGTTATTAGAAGTGGTAATGGTTTCCCCTAGATTGCTTTGGGCACGTTCATTTGACATGAACCAATCAAAATTGAAATTGTAATGAGTGATGAAAGATGGAATATAAAAAACAAAATCTCCACCTGAGCCCGTAGAAGAACCCCTCTGTTCATATTCATGGTATCCATTATCATAGAGATCCTCTATCCTGATGAAGAAATCTGAGGGATTCTCTGGATCCAACTCTATGGTTTCAACGACAGACTCTCCCAAATTACTATAAGCCCTATCCGCTTCATAACCGTCAATATTCACCTTCCATACAAAACCTTCCACGTAAGGTGTAAAGGAATCCTTCCCATGGCCTGGAACCATGGTCACCTCATCTTGGTCGATGGGTGCATAAAGCCCAGCACGGTAATCTGAATATCTCAGTACCTCGTCGATGATTTCATCCTGACAACTAGAAAACATCAACAAAAAGAAAAGAAATGCCAGGAGTATTAGTAGATTGCTTGAAGGTTGTTTCATGAGTAGCCTCTGTTTTTCCAATCTGTTATGTCACATGGTACGATGGCTAAAAGAGCAAATCAATCGCTAATTTTATGGTTTCTTTCTTTTTTTTAAGATCATGTCTTTACAGATGTTAGGCATCTTTATAATTTTGTATGTATTTTTTATTTGATTTAATACATATGTTTATATAGTTATCAAATAAATTTATTGCTTTTAGACAGTATCACATTTTACAATAAGACCTATAAAAATACCGGAGGATGAGGTATGAAAGGAAAACGACTACTGCTAGTACCTATGTCATTGGTTCTGTTCGTTCTGATGATCTCATGCAGCCCGATGGAGTCTCAACTTTTTCAGAACCTGAAGGAAACAAATACCTTCAAATCTTTTGAGGAAATCCCCTTCTATACGAATGCAGAAATGATGGCACATATCACTCCCTATGCCACAGTAAGCGACGGAAAGATTACTGCGTTTCATGGTAACCCAAACGCATTTGAGTTGGTAGTTGAGGAAACCGATAGCAATACCGATGACCCATCCTTCCCTGTAGGAACTTCTGATATACGAATCAAGGAAGACATGTTTGCCTATATTGACAAGCTAAATGAAATGATAAGTCGCAACACACTGGTGGAGTTTGTGGTAGAGGGCCAAGGAAATCTTGGAAATACTACCCATAACCTAACGAAAATCAAGGATGCACTTACCGGTAAACTTTCAATTGCCAATCAAGTCGGGTATGTGGATACCACAACAAAGAACCAAGTAGAAGAAAAGATTTACGGAATTGCAGAGGATATTGACGAACTCATCAATGCAATTGAAGAAGGAGGTATGTGATGAAAAAGTTTTTTCTCGTGCTTCTGCTCATTATCTCAGTCATGTTCCCTGTGATTGCTGATGATGCTTTTTCTTCCCAATATCGTAGTGCCTCTCTTCTTGCCCAAGGAGGGGTACGTGGCCCACTTGCTACTGGTGTGGAAGCCTTATTCACAAACCCTGCAGGTATTGTAAGAGAAAATGAACTGATGTTCCCCAACATCAACGGAAGCCTGTATATAAATTACAGCCCACTTACAATTCCCATACTTCAAGATATGTTAACTGGGGGTGGTGATTATTCCTATGATCCACAGCCTGAATCATCCTACTCAAGTTATGATGAAGCATACAATGATGGCTATCAAGATGCCCAGAATTCTCAAGAAGGATTCCTTGGTATTATCTCTCCTGAGAAAATTGGTCCGATCCTTCGTGCAGCTGACTACAAGAATGGTGTCGGTGGAAATGTTGGGTTGAATGTTGGAGTAGCCTATGCTGGAGCAGCCGTAGGTGGTTATTTCTCGAGTGATATGCTATTTGAAAAGAGCAGCACCTCTGCAAATGTTGACTTTACCTATGTCAGTGAAACTGCACTTTCTGCAGGCCTTTCATACAAGCTTGGCATGGGTGGTTCTGCTCTGTATGTAGGCGCTTCTGCCAATAAGATATGGCAAGTTATCAGTAAAAAGACCATTACAGAAGATGATGTAGAGAAATATGTTGATGGAACCTACGAGATGGGAGATACCCCTGCAATACTTGGAGAAGGTATTGGATTCAATGCAGGAGCAATTCTCAAGACTGGTCCATTGATGGTCAGTGTTGCAGTGAACAATATTCTAGGTACAGCACTTGCTACTTCTTCCGGCACACTTGATGAAGCTCTATCGATTGGATTCTTTGGTTCTCAAGATGCGGATAGCTTTGAGCAGTATTTCATACCTCCTCTCACTGGAGACTCATCTGGTAAACTCACCATTCCAATGTCCATGGATGTTGGAGTCGGGATACAGCAAGGTTTAGGAAAAATCTTCAATATACAGTTGGCTGCTGAATATACCCATATTTTCAAATTTACTGAAACAGAAAATGCACTCAATAATACTATCTGGAAAAATGTTCATGTTGGAGGAGCAGTTGATCTCTTCGATACAGTAAGCGTACGCGCCGGATTGAATCAAGGATATTTCACTACTGGATTTGGCGTTAAGTTCATAGAGTTCTTCAATTTGATCGATATTGAGTTCAATGCAACATATTATGCGAGAGAGCTTGGAAGTTTCGCAGGACATCGCCAGGGTGAGGCAATGATCTGCGATATCACCTTCACTATTTGATTATTTTCCTCATGTGTCTCCTGTAGCTGCCGGTTTTCCGGCAGCTACATCTCTTTACCAGTAATATGTCATAATACTATACATCTAAGATACTTTGTCTGGTTTTCCTTATCAAAATCCGCCTTTACCTTTTTCTGTTTGTTCGTTACAACTATATACATCATGCAAAACAAAAACCAGTTTTCTGAGCAACCCACATATGAGCGGGTAGTTTTAACACAGCAGAACCAAATTCAGCGGACGGTCTACATCAGCCTTCTCTGTATTCTTGTTGGAGCCATAGCAGGATTGGGTGCTGCCGGATTCAAGTACTTGATCGAGTTCTTCCATAATCTTTTCTTCTCCGGTCAACTCTCCTTCCAACATAATCGTGGAGGACTTATCAGTTCCTGGGGGCCCTTTGTTATCGTAGTTCCTGCTATCGGAATTACCCTCGCCCAGTGGATTACCACAAAATGGGCACCTGAAGCAAAAGGCCATGGAGTTCCCGAGGTTATGGTTGCAGTAGCTGAAAACAGGGGTAAGATTCGACCAGTGGTGGCACTGGTTAAATCGTTTGCCTCTGCAATTACCATTGGTTCTGGGGGATCAGTCGGCAAAGAAGGCCCCATTGTGCAGATTGGTGCCAGTTTTGGCTCTACGCTTGGTCAAGCATTGAAGCTCTCATCCAGGGAGACGATCATCCTCGTAGGGGCAGGCGTTGCTGGAGGCATTAGTGCAACGTTCAATGCGCCAATAGGTGGTATTATGTTCGCCTTGGAACTTATTCTCCCTGAGTACAGCATCATGACCATCATGCCACTAGTGGTATCGGCAATTATAGCCACTACTGTGGGGGCAGTGTTCATGGGTTCACACCCTGCTTTCATTGTTCCAGAATATACGATGGTCTCCCATTATGAACTCATTTTCTATGCATTGTTAGGGTTGCTTGCAGGATTGCTTTCTGTCGTTTTCATTAAGTCGGTATATGGAATGGAAGACTTTTTTGATGGACTGAAGATTCCATCTACGGTGAAATCAATCATAGGTGGACTGATCGTAGGAACCATTGGCTATATCAGTCTACGCCTGTTTGGCAATTACCACGTATTTGGTGTCGGATACGACTTCCTTGACTTGGTTCTTGATAACAAGATCACTGCACTGGTGATGGCATTTGCCTTGATATTCATGAAACTGCTAGCCAACTCCCTTACCCTTGCCTCCGGTGGATCGGGCGGAATCTTTGCCCCATCCCTCTTCCTGGGGGGTGCCTTGGGTGCAACCGTTGGTATTATCGTGAATACTCTCTTCCCAGAAACAACAGGTCCCATCTCTGCATATGCCATTGTAGGTATGGCTGCAATAGTATCGGGTGTCACCGGAGGAGTCCTCACAGCAATCATCATGGTTTTCGAGATGACCCGGGATTATGCAATCATGCTACCCCTGTTGCTCAGCGGCGTGCTATCCTATTTTGTTGCAAGGCTTATATACGGTGAGACAATGTACACGCAGAAGCTTACCCGGCGAGGCATCCAGATACAATTTGACAAACGTATCCCTACCATGAAGACTCTCTCTGTTGGAGAAATAATGAAGAAAGACCTGATAAGCTGCAAACCATCCGACACTGCAGAAACTGTCTGGAACATCATGCATGACCATGGAATCGGGTTACTCCCTGTAATTGATGGGGACAATGTGCTTGGAACTATTGGATACATCGGATTGCATCAGAGTAAAGAAAAGAGCAAGGAACCGGTCTCTTCGTTGATGATGAAAACCGATATTGCCATCCCCTACTCTGCAAATTTATATGATGCACTTCAGGTAATGGAAGAGGAAAAAACCAATATCCTTATTGTAAAGGACAAGGATAGTAAGGTGGTTGGGTTTGTTACCGCCAATAGGATTATACAAAACTACCTACAGAAGAAACGTCTCAGTTAATAACTCAGGTTCTACCGGAGATATCCAACTAGTACGCTTATGTGCCAGTTGGATATTTTTATGCTTTGTAAATAATTCACATCGATACTTAAATAATCTTAGTAAATCACTTTATCTTTAAATCTGGTGAATAGTGAATAATCCACGTTACTAATTACTATGTATAAGGTAATTCAGACTATTTAACCAGAATATATTTCTTCTCCCATGGTTACATCAAGAATCGATTCACAATATTGACAGAAAGAAAAACAGGTTCAATATGGTAGATATTACAGGTTTTTAAAAAGGAGCAAATCATGGACCGCAACGCCAGAAAAGGGATACACCCCTTTCATATTGGCTTCGTCCTGTTGTTAATGCTGCTCTCCATTTCCTGCTCACACACACAACAAGAAACAATTGAAGCACTGTCGTACTCTCCATCCTATCAGGAACTGGAGACAATGCCACTTTCCGTCCCCGAAACCGCGCAAGGATATGGACGGGAATACGAACTCTTGGGAGTTGAGACTTTCTCTACTATCATGCGAGCCCCTACTCCAGGATTCCTGCTACAAGATGCAGGAATCTTCCCCAGTGATCCTGAGGACTTCTGGATTGTTGGACGATCCCAGGGAGAACGTGAATATCGCCAGTATTATTCCACTGACCCTGAGGCTATACAACTCAAAGCTAATGGGCTCTATGAAGTAAAATTCACGTATAAAGTACTGGAAACTCCGGACAAGGGATTCGAGGTAATCTTTTACTCTGATACCGGTGCCTCCCGCAATGATTGGGTGAGTGACAGTATTTACATCACTGATCCTGAGGGCAGCCAAGGGGAAGCTTCCTTCACAGCTCGACTCAAGAACTATCCTGACTATCAACTCTTGATGAATATTGTGAGAAAGGGAGCGATAGCCGTTCGTGATATTATAATAATTGATCTTGAAACTGGTAAGGTAGTTGCTGAGGAAAGAGGAGATGCCGTAAGACACGGTCATTCTCTTTTCCTTCGAGCTGAAGGAAATTTCTCAATTAAACCGAGTACTATCATAGAAGACGGTTCCAGTATTTTCACCAAAGGATTCTCAAGGGTCTGGACTAACCCTGAGGTATTGACCATACCCAAGGATAGTATCATTCTCTTTGAATTTGACTACAAGGTGAACAAGAATATTAATAACCGGGAACATCTTGGCTGGGTACGCCTTTTCCTCGAGTCCGATACCTCCACAGACCGTGGCATGCTCAATGTACCTGCACATAATGTGCAAGAATGTCACTATACAGGTGCAGTGAAAACAGGAACTTCAGATGGAACCTATATCATGGAGTTGGGGATTCATGATGATGTAGAGATGGAATTCACCAATATCAAGCTATCGAAACAGATACCGGTACAACCTGCCTCTGAAATACCTGCCTTGCAGGCTGTATATCCTCGCCTTGGTGATTTCTTTACAGCATATGGTGAATGGGTCGCTTCTGATGGAAGTGGATCTGCTCAAGGGGAAACCCCATGGATGAGTCTCTTCGAACTTGAAAAGAAATTGGCATACAACGATGTTCTGCTCGCACTGCATGAGATTACCAGCACAAATGATCCCGCATTTGCGTTAAGGATGCGAACGCAGAATCCTTCGATTCTCCTTCTTCCCTCGGTAACCACACATACGTTCTGGGAAGGTGATGAATACATGCAGGAGCAAATGACCAATGACCTAGCCAATGCTGAAATTTCTTTCATCCGTGGCATTGATCCGGATTGGATCCTCACCACCACAAAAGGGAAGAGAATCAACGACACGGATGGCGTAGATACATTGTTGTTGAATATATCACCGTTCTGTCCCCCAAACAGTAGCGGACAAACCTACCTTGATTACTGGAAGGAAACCATGTTCGATCTCCATATTGAAGACGGCACTTGGGATGGGGTGTACCTTCAGCAACTCCTGGATCGTGGTAACGATTTGATTAAGGGGATTAGCTATAAAACCAAGGTGGACGCTGACTATAATGTAAACCAAAAAAAGGATGAATCCCCTCCTTGGATCCATGAAATGACTGTAGCAGCTTCTCTGTCGATGATCAGGTCACTCAGAGAAAAGGCTGGCATGAATACACTGCTGATTCCAGGACACCTGATCGATCCTATTCTTGCCCCTTTCTGCAATGGGGTGACAATACGAAATTTCAACTGGGGCTGGTATCATAAAGATGGGAAAAAAGAGTGGTTTGGAGAAGCTCAATGGAGCCATTTTATCAACCGAGTATGGGAGTTGGAAGACTTGCTTCTTGACCCCGCGATTATCCTGCTAGAAGCAACTCCTCTAGAGTTTACCGATGGAAAACGTGAGCCACTCGAATCTGACTATCCGCTTCATCGGTTTGCATTGGGGACTGCGCTTTTAACCGATTCCTTCTATGAGTATGACCTGGTAGATGGTCGTAGTGCTCCCTTCTACTTTGACGAGCTTCTGGTCACACCCCAAGGTAGCAGTACTGACGATATCTCGGGGAAAGGTTGGCTTGGCGAGGCCTTGGCTGATGCGGAACACCTAACTAGCAATGAGGAGGTGGTATTGGGCATCTCTGAGCCCATAATACTGGGAAATCGAAGAACCAAGTACGTTGAACTCTTCAAACAAAAAACCAAGGAAACGGAGAGCAAGCAATATACTATTGAGCTGGATTGGAAAATCCTGGAAACATCAATTTCCAATCCTACGCTCAACGTCTCACTGGACAACACTTGGATAGACTACTACCCTCTTTCCTCTGTTTTGCAAGGCTCCTCCGGTCATGTGACTTTCCACACTACCGTACCCGCCAAACAACTCATGAGCTGTATGCTCAATATAGGAAAGAAAGGCGTGGTAGAAGTTTCCAATGTGAAGATCAGTAAAAGCGACAGCGGCCTCTATAGGAGAGATTTTGAACATGGCATTGTCATAGTCAATGCTACCAATGAGGATAAAACAGTATCGTTAAGGGATATCAAGGGACCTCTGAACAGGACAAATCTCAGACATATTAAAGGCAGATTGGATACTGTTACCAATAATGGCCAGATGGTTAGTGGGGATGTCACGATCAAGGCTCATGATGCCCTTATTCTCCTTGCTGACTAATTACCCATGATGCGTATGTGATGACCGGAGAAAACTCCGGTCATCGTGTTAGGCCAAATGTGCGGTAGGCTATTGGCTATCGGCTATTTCGATTACTTAGGCTTTCTTTAAGAATTGTGATGCAGTTAGTTACAATATGGTTCCTGACAAATCTCAGCGGTACCAATACAGCTATGTGACAGAAAAAAATTTGACAAATTTCCATTATTGACTATGACTCATGCTAGGTAATATTGCTATTGCAGTTTACAGTTTAGGTAGCAGTTCTTGCAGAGGAGGGCTCTATGTCAACACACAAAAGACCTGTTCTATCTGTACTCTGTTTTCTGATTTGTTTGGTATCCTTCACCAGCTGTGAAGATGATTCATTACCTTTTTCCGTAGAGGTTCTTGCATCAGAGACGGGGATGGATACACTTACCGTTACCTTCTCTGAAACAATCACCGAGATAACAATGCCAGGAACCATTACCTTTGGTTCATCCAACTACCAGTTCATGGTAGAAGATGCAAATGAAAATGAGGTATTTGTTGGATTGCTTGAATACAGTGATGCAACTGCCACCTTTGTGGTCCTCGGGAAGAGTCAAGCACAACTGGCAGGTGATTTTACCCTCAGCATTGCAACGGATGAAGATGATCCAGTTGTAATTGAGCGAAGTGACGAATTTGCCTTTCAGTCTTTCAGTGGATCTTCCTATACCATGGATAATACCGGAGGACAATTGACAGATGCAAATGGTGTTATGGTCTTTGTGTATCCCCTAGGAGGGAATGCATCCGATGGGGATGCATACATTCAGGGACTGAACAGTACCTACTTCACTGCATTTGACACCAATGGTAAACGCATCCCCATTGCAAGTTGTACTCCTTCAGAGAGCGGTTACCGCATACTTTTTTCAGAAAATTCTGCAACGATCGGAGTGTGGATCAGGTTGTTTGAACAAAATTCTGTAACACCCGCCTCCAGAACCTTTCCGTAGGCGGCCCTCACTTTTAACAAGCACCAACTCGGTTCTCAGGAAGGTCATGTATTGGATCCATGACTCCATAGAATTTGCGTATATCTGGAAGTGAAAGAATTTAGAGGTATGTTTCTTTGCACTTGACCAATACAGCATGCTTAATCATTATAAATGGGTTACAATGAGCCTATCAGAGCTGTTCATTTCAATAATACTGCTATACCAATGCAGTTACTTACCGAAACATTCAATATTGTAAAACAGAGTGTGATATAAGTTTCAAATTTTACTATTATCAAAGGCAGATTGGATACTGTTACCAACAATGGCCAGATGGTTAGTGGGGATGTCACGATAAAGGCCCATGATGCCCTTATTCTCCTCGCTGATTAAATAACCATGATCCATAGATGATGACCGGAGTGATTTCCGGTCATCATTCACCTTGAGAATATGAAATACAATGGTCCCGATTTATTCAGGTAGTACCTGTAGCACAGACTCCTTCATGAATTGCGTGAACGCTTCACTCTCTGTGTATATTCCATTATGGCCAGAGTGTTCCAACCAAAGCATCTCTTTCTCAGGTGCTTTTACACCTTCATACCAGCGCTCTGTTATGCTAGAAACACACGTCATATCGTATGCGGCATTGATGACAAATAGCGGTATTCTGAATCGATTGGCTTCCTCTTCGAGACTACGATGCCGAATCTTTGGATAGATTGTCTTGGTTCCTCGAATCACCCCTCTGACCAGATTGATTTTAGAGAAAATTGAGTGTTCAGGTGCAAGGAACATCTTCTCTGAACGAAAACCCTGATCACTTGGGGCACTGGGACTGTAGGAGTATAGACGTGAGAGCAATGCATAATAGGCATCACCATCGCCTACGAGGTTGCCCTCTTTATCAATCTTTTCGTAAGGAGGTAATCCAATTTCCTCAAGTATTTTGATTGTTTTCGAATCTCCTCGTTGTTTTGCACCTTCAAGTATCATCTTATATCCGATCGTATCGTTCTCAGTCGAGTTGATATGTGGGGAGGCAGCAATGAAAGCATGGAATAAATCAGGTCGCTCTACAGCTGCAAGGGACCCCAGGAAGCCGCCCCATGAGTGCCCGAGTAAATAGATCTTCTCTTGATCGAATCGTTCTGCCAAGAGCTCACTGAGTGCAATGACATCTTCAACATAATGTTCAACCTCCATACCCTTCTTCGCCGCTGCATAGCTTGCGGCAACTCCACGTTGGTCCCAGCAGACAATAGTGAAGTCTTTATGTAAATCTCCCAGATAGGTTCTAACCCAACCCACCTCTGATCCGCCAGGTCCTCCATCAAGCCAGAGAAGGATGGGATTGTCTCTCTTCACTCCTGCCAGATAAATGGCCTGTTTAGTACCATTGATCGATACACGTTCCCTGCTATCTACTTCCAACTCCAGCCTATTGCCTGCTTGATCACGTATGGTTGCTGTATGAGTACAGGATGAAATAACAAGAAGAAACGTGATAAGAATAATTGCGATAGGAATAATTCGTTTTGTTCTTTTTTGCATAATAATGCTCCTCGTTGTTGATTTTCATCAGCAGTGTAAGGAGCATTAGACTGTGTATCCTATCGGAAGATTGTCTGAATTTAGGAAAAACCTTCTCAGTATATGTTCGTAGACGACCAGAAAAAGAGCATTTTCTACACTTCTATGCTCTTTCCGGATCATTTAATACGTGTTTGAACTACAGTATCAACTCCCGAGAGCAAATCCTCAACAGTGGCAAAAACCAATACGTCTGGTTGCAGGGAACCACCCTGGTGTGACTTGTCCATAACAAAGAACTTTGTCGAGTACTGCAGGGGAATCCCGCTATTGGGAAGGGTGAAGGTCTTCACTTCCCCAAAGTGATTCACGCTCCCTCCCGTGGGAGTTCCCACAAGTGTTGCGTTTGATCGCTGCTTGAGTTGTACTGCATTCATCAATGCTGAAGAGAATGTACGCTCCCCTATCAATACGTCCAGTGAAAATTCCTGTATTTTCTGCAGCGTTGCTAATCCATCGATCAAGGGTTCTGCCAAGCTGGAATCGCCTCCCCCATTAAATCTGAGGTCGAAAATAACTTGGGAGGGCGTCTTGGAGGAGACCAAATCAAGGGAGTCCTCAATGAAATCCTTTATCGGATATGCGGGATCTGAAGCACAGACATTGTATTGGATGAAGAGAATCTCTTCTTGTGTGTCAAGAAACTCTGTTCGATAGTAGACACGTGCACTACCCGTACGGGAAGGATTGTCATACAGAGTAACGTACTCATTCTGATAAAACTCAGTAATGGGAATTGGTGTGATTGAAGATGAAGAAACATTCTGACAGGTGCGATGATCGATGGTAAGCGTAATTGGATCACTAGGATTCTCAGCTATTCCCAGATATGAGTAGAACTCTGCAATGTTGAGAAGCTGGGAAATACTTTGATTGAACCATACCTGATTATCATAACCAACCAGACGTTCCGCCTTCTTTAAAATCTGGTGTATTGGAACCCCATTAAGGCTGAGCACCTCAGAACCAAGCATTGGCTCCTTGCTCTTCTCGACTACGATCAGACGCCATGCATTGTTGATATATGCAATCTGAATAGGGAGAGCATGCAAGCCTGCAGCCAATTCCTGAGGAAAGCCTACCATGGTGTGAGAGTCACCAATCTGTGCAATCAATTCACGTACAGTGAAATAGAAATCAATGTCTTGCATTTGGGGAGCAGAAACCAGAACATCCTCATACAATGCCTTAAAGTCATTTTCCTTGGTAACGCTATATATATCTGGATGATTATTTTCAAGGGTAGTCATAAGGACCTGTAGGTCCTCTCTTCTGGGGTCAGCCATATCAATATCACTGGATAATTGTGTCGAAGCACAAGAAGAAAGCAGACCAAGCAAAAGAGTGATGCTCAGGATTAGTATATTTCTCATGGTTTTCATGGAAGGCAATATACCATACATAGTAGACTTGGTATAGAAAGAAAAACCCGGGTCTTCCTGTTAATCAGAAAACCCGGCTTGTTTACAAACAGAATGATTAGCCTCTAGCCATCATATTATGCAGACCACCACCATTTTCCACATTGGTGAATCCCATCTGCTGGAAATCAGAACACATTTACCCAATAAAATATCTTTACCAAAAAATATACAACGAATTTGTCACTTTAATTCATAAAGGGTCGAAACTTAGATTGACAACTAAATATAAAGTAATTTAATTTAGACGAAACAGTTTGTTTTAATATATCTTATTTATTGCATACAAGGACAAAAGGTTATGAAGCATTCTCTTTTCTTTCGTATGTCCTGTGTAGCACTTCTAAGTTTCTGCATCCTAATGGTTAGTTGTGATTCTTCCATCTCTGACAATTCTATTCAAACAGAAGGAACTAACACTATTCTTTTCCAAAACTGGGTTATACAGGATGAAGAACCCGATTTTTCATCTATGGAAGTACCTGGTACGTGGTATCTATTCAACCTCTATACCATAAATGCTATCACACCAAATGACATCGAATATCTTACAGTCCATATCTATGCACAATCTGAGTACTCATTTCAATTATCCAAGACAAACACAAATTATATAGATGCTTCCAATTTCAGGACGTGGGTATTTATTCCTGATGCTTTTTTCCAATCACGTACCAATTTAAGCTTTTATATTGAACAACCAGATGGCACACGAAATCGTGAATTCGAGTCAATGAACTTTAATATCCAATCGTGGTATACAACTGATGACGATGATAATACCTATCGATTTGGTACGATACCCTATGATTTGAATCCTGAAGCCGGAGAGATCAGGAAAATTATCCGTACTTGGGAAAATATCCCATTGCAAGAACAAACGATCACCATCCCGCTTTCTTTCAATGTTGATTTGAATCAGGGACCGTTGGAAATGCAGACAATATATTATGTAAAAGAGGCAGAAGACGATCCAGATGATGAAGATGATTATCACGTGTCATCTACTACACTGAAATCTGAAAACCTTTCTGGTTCTCTGACGATGGAAGATGGTACTGTTACCATTAGAATGCCACATTTTCATTATCTTTCTTCTACAACCGAAAAGGCCATCAACAACAGAGCGCTATTGAGTACCCGTTTATTTCTTCCTCTGTATAATTATATTGATTTTGAACGTCCTGAAACACACTACTCGGATGTTTCCTATACATTCAGTCAAACAACCATGCATGCACTCTCCTTCCTCACCCTACGGTATGTACTTTCTGATGATGAAACATTTGACGAGACGATACATACACTCACACTCAACAGTCTCCCCGAGGAACAAATCCCAAACTCCTTGGAACAATATATACCCTATGATACCAGTGTGATGGATACCTTTCAGACTTTTGATCCTGATGGTGATTCCATCCCTGAATTCTCTTATGAATCACTGCATAGGATTAGATTTCTTGCTGATGAGAACTATGCATCCCGATGGGATACCACTCCTGCCTTTGACAATATTATCGTTTACAGTGATGGAGCACAAACAATGAGAATGAGGAACAATTCTAGTTCAACAATATATGGGGATTATGAAAACCTAGAACATGAAATCTTCCTACAAAGAACTAGCACGGGAATGTATCTAAAGATTGAACTACTTGAAGAGCGTCCTATTACTCTTGTTGAATATGAATCAATGTTGAATGGAACGCATTTAACCAATCCTGTTAATGTACCTTAAGATAGTGAAGTTCTGTTGATTCTCTAGGATTTAGACAATTACACTCAACGTTAGTTTAGACTTTCCATATGCATGTCGGTCTAGAGGTAGCCAATACTAAGCAATTCACAACAATCATATATATACAAGGAAGTTACCTTCACACTATTTGGTAACTTCCTTGCTTTTTGAATGGTACGGGGAGAATGTATTAACCTCTGGCCATCATATTATGCAGACCACCACCATTTTCCACGTTGGTGAATCCCATCTGGTTCAGGATACGCATGCCATAGCTGGATCGGGCTCCTGAAGCACAATAGATGATGATCTCTCGATCTTTATCTTCTATTCCTTCAGCCCACTCCTGTAGGGAATCGAGTCCAACATTGATTGCTCCTGGGTATGCGCCCATCTCAAATTCCATCGGAGTACGAACATCCAGAATGATTGGTCCTTCAGAAGCAAGCACTTCAGATTCATCAGCTTCCTCTTTCTTGGTCTCCTTGGAATCCTCTACTGATTTTTTCAAAATTGGATACTTTCCGACCTGTAGATACTGGAAACCAATGGCTCGGGCATATCGCTCTAGACTGATATAGCCACCACTCAAGTTAAATACACGGCTGAAGCCTGCACCCTTGAGCATTCTAAGTACCACATGACCCTTCTGCCCATCATCACTGATAAGGATAATCGGATTCTCCTTGGGAATCTTGTCCAGATTCTCCCTGATCATATCCTGACTCAAATTATTGGTACCGCGTAGATTGGCCTTCCCATAGCTGATCGGATCACGAAGGTCGATTGCAATAGGTTGCTGTTCCATGACGAAGTGCTCGAAATCCTGTGCCAAAACAGAGGGGCTGAATCCACTGGTATGGTTGATTGCGGTAAAAGCTGCCATATTGACTGGTCCATTCGGTGAGTTGAACGGAGGAGCATATGCCAAGTCGAGTTCAGCCAGATCGTCAAGTGTCAGGCCACCTGCAATTGCAGTTGCGATAACATCAATTCTCTTATCTATCCCTACCCGTCCAGCGACCTGAGCTCCAAGTACTTTCTTGGTCTTTTTATCGAAAACAAGCATCAGACTCACTTTCTCTGAACCTGAGTAATAAGCAGTATGGCTTGCCTTGTGTACGACCACAGCATCAACGCTGAGACCTGCATCCCTACCTGCCTTTAGACTCATACCTGTAGAACCAGCAATAGCCTCAAATACTTTAACGATCGAGCTACCGGAAACACCTTTATAGGTACGGTTCCCTCCAAGAGCATTCTCTCCAACAATTCTTCCCTGTCTGTTTGCAGGTCCTGCCAGTGGCATCCTCACATTTTTCCCAAGGATATTGTGGGAAATTTCCACCATATCCCCAGCAGCAAAGATGGAAGGATCGCTGGTGCACATATGCTCGTTGACCTTGAGGCCACCAGAGGAACCCATCTCAAGACCTGCATCCTTTGCAAGTTGCAATGTAGGACGAACACCTACTGAAAGCAGGACGAAATCAGTATCGATGGAGGTACCGTCATTGATAAGCACCTTTTTGTCTTCAATAGCCTCTACAGATTTACCAAGTTTGAGCTTCACACCATAGTCCAGTAGTTCCTTCGTGATAAACCCTGCAAATTCCCCTTCCAGGTTGGGCATAACCTGGGGTGCCATCTCAACCAGTGTTACAGCAATCCCACGCTTGGTGAGTGCCTCAACCATCTCCAGGCCTATGAAACCACCGCCGACTACCACTGCTTTCTTAGGATCTTTCTCGCTGATGTAGTGGTCGATCCTGTCCATATCTGCAAGGGTCCAGAGTTGGAACACATGTTCCTTATTGACACCAGG
The DNA here is from genome assembly GCF_963676285.1 of uncultured Sphaerochaeta sp. Lineage (NCBI taxonomy): Bacteria > Pseudomonadati > Spirochaetota > Spirochaetia > Spirochaetales > Sphaerochaetaceae > Sphaerochaeta > uncultured Sphaerochaeta sp. Next base: position 241,753 of record NZ_OY781062.1, on the reverse strand, counting down.
AAGAGGTGGTACGACCGGCTTCCCCCCTTGAGCTAGAATCAGGGAGTCGTATGGGAACACATGCTCCTCACCAGTAACGTTGTTTAGTGCTTTGACCTGCTTCTTTTCACGGTCAATAGCAAGCGCCTCTGTATGGGTATGTACCTTGACGCGATACTGCTCATGAAACGTCTCTTCACTTGCAAGAATCAAGGAAGAACGGTATTCAATATCCCGTCCAAGGTAGTAAGGAAGGCCACAGTTTGCAAACGAAACATCTGCTCCAGCCTCCAAGAGGGTGATATTCACATCATTATCAAGTCTTCGTACTCTTGCTGCTGCCGTTGCTCCAGCTGCAACACCGCCTATGATCAATACATTCTTCATTAGTAACTCCTCGTGTAACGAACGGTGAAAAAATAATATGAATAGTTGCTAGTGTCAAGTATTCATACTAGCAATCGTTATTTTTTTCTTGAATGAAGAATCTTTCTGTTCCTAACGCTATATTTTTGTGCTAATTACCTACTTCAATACAAGAGGAGGTGCTGCAAAGCACCCCCTATTGTAGAGAAATATGTGTATGAATGAATTAGATACAGCGAACTGCATGGAATCCATGATGCACTGCAGAGAGAATATTATCTGGATTCTCAGCATCCCCTACCAAGGCACAGTCGACCTTATCAGAAAGTGCATCATACAACTCAGTATTTGCTTTATATCCAGCAGCAATTGCGACTGTATCCGCTTCAAGTGTATGTTTCTTACCATCCTTCTCATAGATGACCTTGCCATCTTCAAATGAGAGAACCTTTGCAGAAGTTACACTCTTCACCTTGCAGTCCTCGATCAACTGACGGAGAGCCTGGTCATTGTTCTTGCAATGTCTTGTGGTTGCAAGAATCTCAGGAAGCATCTCAATCATCGTCACAGAATCTGCCTTCTCTGCACAGTGACAGGCGGTCTCACATCCGACCAAGCCAGCGCCAACTACCACAACCTGCTTTCCGTAGGTTTTCTTGTTGGTTAGAAGGTCATTTGCCCCTGTTACCCATTCCTGGTCAATTCCCTTAATCGGAGGCATAACGGGTGTTGCTCCAGTGGCAAAGATTACCTTGTCGTACCCACCAGCAAGTACTTCTTCAGGAGTTCCATCTTTCATTAGTAAAACCTTCACACTACTACGATGCAGTTTTCCAACCAAGTAGTCGACGTAGTCCTTCACGTCCTTCTTGAAGCGTGGTCCACCTGCTGCAAGCAACAATCCACCAAGCACATTTCGTTTCTCCCACAGCTCTACCTGCATGCCTCTCTGCTCTGCAGTAAGTGCAGCCATAATACCACCAGGGCCACCACCGATGACCAGGATACGCTTGCTGGAATCATCTTTACCGACAGGATAATAATCCTCAGCGAAAGCAAGCGGGTTCACAGCACAATGCAGAATCTTTCCACTAAAACCAGCAAAGAGACACTCATTACAGCCAATGCAGGGAGTAATGTCGTAGGTTTCATTCTTCTTGACCTTCTGGACCCAGTATGGGTCAGCGATAGCCATATGTCCCAATCCGATCATATCGGCCTTTCCATCCTGCAAGGCAGCTTCTGCATCTGCAGGATTCTGCATTTTACCTTGTGACAGTACAGGGACTGTAACATGCTTCTTGATCTCTGCGGCAACTGGCAACTGTACCATTGGTGGTTGATAAACGGTATTGATCGCCTTGTACCAAGCCTCATAACAACCAACATCAACATGGAGTGCATCGACACCAGCTTCCTCAAGTATCTTTGCCATTGCAGTTCCTTCGTCAAGTTCCCTACCCCCTTCCACTCCGTGGTACGGGGTGAACTTGTAAAGAATCGGGAAATTTGGTCCTACAGCCTGGCGAATCGCCTTCACACACTCTACTGAGAAACGCATGCGGTTTTCCAAGCTACCACCATATTCGTCAGTACGCTTGTTCCAGAGCGTTGACTGGAACTGGTCCATCAAGTACCCACCATATCCATGTAGCTCGACTGCATCTGCACCTGCGTTCTTGGCTGTTGCTGCGCCTTCTGCCATCTTAGTGACGAGGAACTGGATATCTTCTTTGCTGAAAGCCTTGCACTTCACTTCAGGAAACCAGAATGAATCGACTTCACTTGCAGAGTATGGGCGTACATCACCGGTGGTGAACTGCATTCTTCCCAATCCTGGGGTAAGCTGGATACAAAGTTTTGCACCATGATTATGGATTCGTCGAGCAAGGAAATTCATTTGCTCAAACGCTTTTGCTGTACCCAGAACATTACAGGCCTTTGCCTCATACTCCATGGTCACCTGGTTTGCCCCAGTGATGATGAGCGCAAAACCACCTTTGGCACGCTCTTCATAGTAACGAATGGATCTGTCGGAGAATGAACCGTCAGCGTTCGTCTGGGTTCCCATCGGTGCCATGTAGGTGCGGTTTCGTAGTTTCATGCCTGCAATGCATGTCTGTTCTAAAAGTTTCATCTTTCGTTCCTCTCCTGTAATGAGTTGTATGAATAAGTACTGGTTGAGTGTATTACTTGGGTAATACATTGTTGTACTTGGGTACACCTTAGCAAGCTTGTCATGAGTTGTCAATACTATTTTATCGATATATGGCTATCCATCATGTAGACTTGTTGAATGAGGAGGGTTCTGGTAGAGTTTGGAACTAAGGGAGAGCGTGGTATGGACATGAAGGCACAGATTATTGCCAAGGGGAATGAGCTTTTCAGGGATAAAGGATATGAGAAAGTCACCGTGAATGATATCTGCGAAGCCTGTGGCATCACAAAGACCACGTTCTATTATCATCTGAAGTCGAAACAGGACATTCTGTTGCAGAGCTATGATATTATCGTTGACAATCTTACCCCGATGCTAAGACAGATGTTGCATCTACCTTCCTGTTGGGAGCAAATAAAACACCTTTTTGATTATCTCATCACCCAATTCATAGCATTGGGACCTGAGTTGAACAGTCAACTGTTGATCGTGAATCTTCAGAGGAAAGACCGTGCCCTGCACCTGAGAAAGCACCTCGAGGAAATTGCAATAGATATCATCTCCATGGGACAGGAAAGAGGTCAATTTCACAACAGCAATGAACCCAAAGTGCTCTATGAAGCTGCAGCTTATATGTTTACCGGTTATGAATATATGTGGTGTACACTTTCTGGTGACTTTGCCTGGAGAGAATTGTTTTTCCAATCCTTGGAAACATTGCTCGTGGTATCATCGGATCCGGTTTCTTGCAACTAGGTAAACGGTTTGTAAATATAAAAGATTCACAAACTATATAGTTTAAAGATGCTTTATGTTCTATTTATAGATTCTAATTATTATATTTTCAAAATATAGTATTTTATATCTATATTGACAGATAAAACTATCAGATGTAATCTACTCTTATGGACAACACACAACACTACGTCGCTATTATTGGTGACATTATTGACTCTCGGACTCTTACAAACCGAAAACAGGTCCAGATACAACTGCAGCAGGTCTTGCAGAGAGTAAACAGTTTTGCTTTTTTGGATACCTACAAACAAATCCTAGATATCTCACCCTTTTCATACTCTACTAAAAAACAAGTTCAGCTCACAAATGAGAAGAATTCGATTACTTCCTCCTTCACCATTACCCTAGGAGATGAGTTTCAGGGATTACTAAGTGATTGTTCTCATGTAGTTTCCATTGTTGATTATATTGAACGTCATATGTGGCCGGTACGTATCCGATTTGGTATCGGTATCGGAGAAATCCATACTGAAATCATCAAGGATTCACCGTTTGGAATGGACGGTCCTGCATATCATATTGCACGTGATATGCTTACTCATCTAAAACTAAGCGAAAAAAAACACAAGGAACCATCTACTACCACTCGAATCGGAATTATTAATGATGAGAATCTTTCTCTTATGCTCAACATGACTTTTTCCCTCCTTTCAACCTTGAAAGAAGGCTGGACAGAAAAACAGCAGAAAACATTGCACACGTTCATGGAAGGAGGACAATATAACCAACAGAAAACAGCTGCTCTGCTCGGTATCACCCAACCAACGGTGAATAGCGCATTATCTTCGGCTCATTTTTATACCTACTTGCATACGTTAGCTGGGATAACGAGCAGACTAAGTGAGGCATGTTAATGAATACTGATATTTTCCTGTTCTATCTCCTGTTACATATATTGGGTGACTACTACCTCCAGAGTGAAAGACTGGCAGTGTCAAAGAGAAACAAATATCCAGCGGTACTGCTCCATAGTCTTATATATGCACTCCCATTTTTTGCCTCCCTAGCATTTATGCCCCCTTCCTCGTCGTTGGTCAATTCACTTGTATTTCTCATCATTCTTCACGTTTGTATAGACACGGTAAAGTTCTTGTTTCACCGACTTGAAAAGTGCAAGGAATCCACACTATATCTGGCCGATCAGGCAGTCCATCTCATCTCACTAGCAGGAGTGGCAACATTACTCATTCTAGCACCATTAGCTCCAGCTTCATGGCTTACCGGTTTGCTAAATTCCAGTAACTATTGCCCTTCAACCATCCTCACCTGGGCTGTCAGTATCTTGATACTTGCAAAACCTTCCAATATTACCATCAAACACATTATTTCACGATTAGGAAAGAAAGAAGAGACACCCCGAAATAATGCTGGGGCCCTGATCGGTACCCTTGAGCGTTATATCATGATAATACTGCTCAGTCTTGGGCAGTTTGGTGCACTGGCTTTGGTAATGGCAGCAAAGTCAATTTCTCGCTATGAGATGCTCAAGGATAAGGATTTTGCAGAGTATTATCTTTTAGGAACCCTCTTGAGTATTCTCATTGTACTTGTAGTATGGCTACTTCTCTTCTTTTGATATAGTTGCTTGTTTCTCAGTTCTCCCTGCATGGCTTATTCGATTCACAGTGAGCAGACCAAATACCTGTTCCCCTATGAAAGCGAGCATGCTGATCACAATGGTGCCGGAGAGTACCAAGGCAGAGTTACGCAAGGTAAGACCACTGATAATGATTGTCCCGAGCCCTTCCCCACCAATTACCGCTGCAATGGCGGCGGTACCAAGATTGAGAATGTAACTGTGTCTGATGCCGGTGATTATCATGGGAAACGCTTGTGGGAGCTCAGCAATATGAAGTTGTTGGAACCATGTCATCCCCATTCCCTTTGCAGAATCGATTACAGCTGGGCTTACTGCATTGAACCCTACTATAGTATTCCCCAGAACAGGAAAAAGAGAGTAGAGAAACAGCGCCAACAAGGCTGGTTTCCAGCCGAAACCCAACACGGGAAATGCCAGAATTATTACCGCTGAGGGAGGAAAGGTCTGGATAAAAGCATTCAGCTTAAGTACCAGGTGTTGGAACTCTCTACCTGCCCTTCTTGTAACCAGGATGCCAATGAATATACCAAACACACTGGCAAGCAGTGTTGCTGCAATCGTCAAGGTAATGTGGGCACCGGTCATCTGCAGAATAGTCTTCCTTGAATGGGTGAACTGTGTCTCACCAGGAAACAGGAATGAGAGAATCGTTGTTTGCAATGCATCTGAGGAGATATAGAGGGCCAACCCAGCAGTGATCAGGAGAAGTGGAACCCATCGCTTGAGCGTTTGTCTAGGAGATGCTGATTGTTTGGATTGTCTCAAAACGCACCTCCCCGAATAGCCGTCCATCATCATCTACCACAGCAGCTGCAGGCAATCCCAAGCTCAGGATGGCTGCCATACACTCCCTCATTGAAGAATATGTCTGTACCGTATGGTTTGCGCCATGTACCTCCCGCGATACAAGACGACCTTTTAGCCACACAAATCCTTTAAGAGGTTGTCCCTTCTCATCAACTTGCCAATAACATCTGGATGAATCCTCAGGTAATACTGATTTGGATGGTGCATCCATTCCCGTTAGTACCTTCTGGATGCAACAGTGGTCGGCAGTAAAGAGAGATAACCGTTTGAGTGACCGATCGGGGCCGAGAAATCGCTCCACAAAGTCATCCTTTGGAGAAGCTAGAATATGCTCTGGGGTATCTGCTTGTACCACTTCCCCATCCTTCATGATCACCAGATAGTCAGCAAGACGGATAGCCTCATCAATATCATGGGTGACAAAAATAACGGTCTTCTTCAATTGGCGTTGAATGCGGATAAACTCATCCTGGAGCTGTTCACGGGTAAGTGGGTCCACAGCCCCAAAAGGTTCATCCATCAGCAGTACAGGGGGATCTGCACCAAGGGCACGTGCAACCCCTACACGCTGGGCTTCCCCACCGGAGAGTTCATGGGGATACTTGTTCCGATAAATCTTGGGGTCCAATCGTACCAGAGTGAGCAATCGCTCTACCCGCTCCCCTCTACCTGAACGTTCCTGTCCAAGCAATCGTGGGACCAGGTCAACATTCTCTTCTACACTCAGGTGAGGCATCAAACCAACAGATTGAATGGCATATCCCATGGATCTCCTGAGATCAGTCTCATTCATGTTCTGTATGGACTCATCACCATAGGTTATGACTCCAGAGGAGAGTTTCACCAGTGCATTGATGCACCTTAGTGTCGTGGATTTCCCACACCCGCTTGGGCCGATCAACACGGTTACCCGGTTGGTAGGGATCTGTAAGGAGACTTGCTTGAGGGCCTCTGTCTCTCCATACCGGACAGAGATTCGGTCTGCTTGCAGAAAAATGGAAGTGTCTGAAAGGATAGGATGGGCAGTCAATTGCATCAGCGATCCTCCCTTGCTAAGGATTTTGGTGTGAATACCTTGATCAAGAACTGAAAGAGCCTATCAGAGATTACTGTTATAGCGATAATCAAGAGCATACCAAGCAAGACCATGTCAACTGAAGCCTGGCCAAGTCCCTCAAACACCAAGACCCCAAGCCCATCCCCTCCGATCAACTTTGCCAGAGTGGCATTTCCTATGGTTTGTACCAGTGCAACCCGAATACCATGAAGAATTCCCACCGTTGCCAAGGGAAGACGAACTATTTTCCATAGTTGTGTGGAGGTCATACCCATTCCCTTTGCGGCTAGGACAACTTGCTCGTCAATTCCAGTAAGCGATGTATAGGTGTATCGGATAATTGGATAGAGTGCATACATACTAAGCGCAATGATTGCTGGAGCATTTCCAATTCCTTGGATCCCCCAGTCCCGGAGAACCGGGAAAGCCCTGGAGAGAGCGGCAAGTGGAGCAATCAATAGACCAAAAAGAGCAATCCCTGGAATAGTCTGCAATACATTGAGGATGGGGAATACCACACGCCTGACAGCTTTGTTCATAAAGGCGAGAAATGCGATTGGAATTCCAATAAGCATACTGATAAGCAGGCTTATCCCGGTAATCCTGATATGAGATAGAATCTCACGGGCCAAGCGTGTGCCTAGGTTCCTTGCTTCCAAGAGAATTCCTAGGCGATCAAACATGCCAAGAAAGCCCATGCCTACTATCATGATCAATACCAAGAAGAGGGCAATCTTATCACGTCTTTGCAAGGTTTTTTGCATGAAGTAAAGAATGGAGACAGAGGCAAAATACACATACATCCCTGATGCTGGACTATAGCGGGCAAAAGCCCCCAGATTTTCAACCAAGGCATTTCCAGCAATTCCCAATACCAAAATGGGAAAAATCACCCCAAACGCCATGGAAGCAGAAGTTAGGAGCCGAGCATGATTTTTCTCTGGAATGATTACACTTGCCAAGAGCATGAGTGGGGGCGCAAGCAAGAGAAGTATAGGGATAAACCCAAGTGAAAGCACATGTACTGTAAACTCTTCAGATATCCTGTTTTCCCGTGATTGTAAAAATGGCAGTGTTAAGCTCAGCAGAAAAAGGAACAGCGTCAATATTACCTGTTTATCGAGGGATCTCCACTGGAGTACGTTCCGATTCAATGACTCTCCCCTCTGTGGCTAACCGCCTAGTAATCACAATCTATCCCTCGCATGAGAGGGCCGTTCGTCCATGGTTGATTTGAGAATAACAGGAGAAAGGTAGGGAATCAAGTTTTCTCGGGGTCTATTTTCTTGTGTGGGTGAGCAATCACCTTTATAGTGCAATTATACTGACGGTCTATCAGGAGGTACTCCCGATGAAACGGTATGATGTAATTATTATTGGAACCGGGCAAGCAACTGGGACCATACTTGGAGAACTTCTGAAGCAAAACCAATCTATTGCTGTGGTTGAGTCAGATCGCGTTGGAGGAAGTTGCGTCAACTGGGGTTGTACCCCAACCAAGACCTTTATCGCAAGCGCCCGCGCCGCTCACATGATTCACAGAGGAAGTGAGTTTGGCATCGAGGTAGCATCATACCAGACCAATTTTCCCAAGGTCATGAAACGTGTCAATGCCATCCGTGATGAAGCAAACAAAGGGTTTACGGAATGGCTCGAGCAAACAGTTGACTTCTATCCTGGTTTAGGGTCATTCATCGATTCCCATACCGTTGAGATTGAGGGAACACGTATCCATGGAGAGAAAATCGTCATTCATACGGGCACCAGGGCAAGGATCCCTGATATCCCTGGTATCGATGCCGTTCCTTGGTTGGACAACAAGGGGATCTTGGCTCTAGGGGAGCTTCCTTCCCATCTCTTGATAATAGGAGGGTCGTATATCGGGCTGGAATTCGCCCAGGCCTTCAGGAGACTCGGCTCCAAGGTAACGATATTTGAGTCATCTACACATATCATTTCCAGGGAGGATGAAGATATCAGCCTGATAGCAAGAACTATCCTTGAGGATGAAGGAATTGAGATCCTCACCTCTGCTTCCATCAGCTCAATCTCAAAAGAAGCCGATCAATCGATTTCTGTACACTACCAGGGAGAAACCATAACAGGATCCCACCTTTTGGTTGGTATTGGCAGAGTTCCAAACAGTGACTCACTTAATCTGCGCAGTGCCGGTATCGTGATGGATGAAAGAGGTTTCATTACGGTTGACGATGAGTGTAGAACATCCGTCCCCCATATCTTTGCACTCGGGGATGTAAATGGAAAAGGTGCATTTACCCACACATCCGTCCATGACGGCCAGGTTTTCCTCTCGGTGCTTTCTGGAGGTTCGAAAAAAATCTCTGACCGTATTCCCACCTACTCACTATTCATCGATCCACCACTTGCAAGAGTAGGTTTGAGTGAGAAAGAAGCAAAAAAGCTCAAAATACCATACTTGGTTGCAACCAAGGAGATGGCGACAATCAGCCGTGCAAAGGAAAAGGACGAAACAAAAGGACGCATCAAGATTTTGGTACACAAGACCAACGATACGATTATTGGGGCTGCTGTCTTTGGTGTGGGTGGAGATGAAGTGATCGGTATGATCGCTCTCGCCATGCAAGCAGGACTTCGTTATCAGACAATCCAGGATACCGTCATCCCTCACCCTACTGTGGCGGAATTGATTCCCTGGGTATTCTCTTCACTTCAATCGGAGGCATAATCATGAAACTATTTGCAAAGAATGTACTCTTTCTCTCATTGGCTCTTTTACTGCTGTCTGTACCTATTTTTGCTGCAGGTACAACGGAGCGTGGGGATAAGATAGAGATAACTGTGGGTTCCAAGATAGATACAGAAGGCGCCTTACTGGGAAACATGATTGTACTTATGCTGGAAAAAGATGGATTTAGAGTAATTGATAAAACGCAGACCGGCTCCACACCCATTGTCCGCTCTGCCATTATCGCTGGTGAAATAGACATCTACCCAGAGTATACCGGCAATGCTTACTACTTCTTCTCCGGAGAAAGCGAAGCAGAGCTGTGGAAGGATTTCCAAGCTGGTTATACAAAGGCTGCAGAACTCGACCTAAAAGCTAACAACATAGTTTGGCTCACTCCTGCTCCCGCCAACAACACCTGGGCGATCTCAGTCCGCGGGGATCTTGCTGAAAGTGAATCCTTAGAAACCTTGGATGACCTAGCATCCTATGTAAATGCTGGAGGGCATTTCAAGCTCGCAGCAAGTGAAGAATTTGTATCCAGTGAGGCTGCACTCCCCAGTTTTGAGAAAGGATACGGATTTTCGCTTGATGAAAGCCAGCTCTTGGTATTTGCTGGTGGGAACACAACCCTCACCGAGCAAGCAGCAGCTTCTGGTCAGGAAGGGGTCAATGCAGCTATGGCATACGGAACCGACGGACAGCTTGCAGCACTCGGCTTGAAGGTACTCACCGACACAAAGAACATTCAACCAGTATATGCCCCTTCCCCGATCATACGCTCAGAAGTGCTTGAACAGAGTCCTGAAATTGCGACTCTCCTTGAACCTGTTTTCCAAAGTCTTGACCTTGAAACACTGCAGTTGCTCAACAGCAGGATTGCCGTTGAGGGACAGTCCCCCAGAATGGTTGCTGAGAACTATCTCAAGGAAAAAAAGTTCTTGTAGGAGCCTATATGGATATTCTTTCCTGGGTATTGATTGCATTCATCACCTTGGAGACACTCAATGTGGTGTTACTTTACAGGATGCCTTCCTCGACACGGGGGAATGCCGTTGGAGTGTTCAAGGCCTATGATAAATCACAAAAGGACCCAGAAATTGGGGAGTTTGTTACCTATCTCATCAATTGGGTTGCAGGCACCAAATTGATTTTCATCGTGCTGATCATTGGAATTGTCATCACAGGAGGGAAAGAGACCAAGGTATTCAGCGTAATTGCCCTGATTTTCTCGATTATGACTTTCTTTTCACAATTGTACCCAAGACTGAAACATATGGACACTGAGCACCAGCTCAGTGTCAGTGGGTACTCCAGAACGCTTGCATTCATGATTGGTGGTTTTATATTGGTATTCACTGTCGCAGTAGTTTTTGTCCTCTGTACATTGTGATTGGTCGTTTTAAGAGAATGAGGTAGGCTTCAATGAAGAGAAACAGTTTGGAATATCTCGATATGGAGCGGGTAAACTCCCTGCTTGAAGGATTCAACAAATCCACGGGATTTGTTACCGCCATTCTTGATCTTAATGGCAAGATACTCTCCAAATCTGGGTGGAGACGAATCTGTACTGAATTCCATCGCATCAATCCATTGACCGGTGAGAGGTGTACACAGAGTGATACCATCCTTGCACAGAATTGCAAGGATCATGAGACATATCACTTCTATACCTGCTTGAATGGTTTGGTGGATGTTGCCGTACCGGTCATAATCCAGGGTGAGCATGTTGCAAACTTGTTCTCGGGACAATTCTTTTTTAAGAAACCTGATCTTCAGTTTTTCAAGGACCAGGCAATCCAATTCGGATTTGATACAGAATCATATCTACAAGCTCTCAGTGAGGTACCGGTCGTTTCCAAGGAGCATGTGACCAGGGTGATGGACTTCCTGCTTAATATGACCCAGATGATCAGTGAGATGGCACTCCAGAGAATTGAACAGATTGAATTGAACAAGGCCTTACAAAAGAGTGAGAATGCGCTCAGAGAGAGTTATGAACGTTTCAGGATTGCACAGGATATGTCTCCTGATGGGTTTACCATCCTTCGGCCTGTACGTAATGAACAAGGAATCATAGTTGATTTTTCCTGGGTGTACGAGAATGCTGCAATTGCAACATTGAATGGCACTGACCCTGAAAAGGTAATAGGACGGCATTTGCTTGACCTGTTCCCGGGTCATAAACATTCTGCAATATTCAAGATGTATCAGGAGGTAGCACAATCCGGAATTGGTCAGACCATGGAGATTGGGTATGAGGGGGAGAGCATAACTAAACCGATATGGTTGAGATTGGTTGTCGTTCCCATGACAGGGGATATCGCTATTCTTGCCCAAGACCTAACTGAGCGCAAACACGCAGAGGAACGACTGCAATTTCAGCATGACCATGATTTCCTCACAAATCTCTATAACCGAGGTTTCTTGGAGAGAGCCTTGATACATCTGCAAGACGAGTGTTTTCTCCCCGTCTCCCTGATTATTGCAGATACCAATGGATTGAAGCTGATCAATGATTCCTTTGGGCATGCCGTTGGAGATGAGGTCTTGAGAAAAGCTGCAGAACGTTTACAACATTTCGCCAAACCAGGAGATATTGTTGCCCGTTATGGGGGTGATGAATTCATTATGGTGCTACCCAAAACCTCCAGAGCCGAGGCAGAAGCTCGTCTTCAAAAAATAGAATCTACCGAAAGAGAGGCTGTGCAGGACTCAATTCAATTATCCTTGGCTTATGGGTACGATACTCGTAGCAGCTTGCAAGAAGATTTTGCAGCCGTCTTCAAACAAGCAGAAGATATGATGTATCGCAACAAACTGTACGAAAGTTCCAGCACCAAGAACAAGACCATCAAATTGGTTATCAACTCGTTGTTTGCAAAAAGCGATCGTGAGTCGGAACATTCCAAACGGGTAAGTGCATTATGTGAATTCATTGCAAAGAAACTCCAGATGTCCACGATTGAGATTCATCGAATGAGAATCGCCGGGCTTCTCCATGATATAGGTAAAATTGGAGTTCCTGAAAATATACTCAACAAACCTGGAACGCTTTCAGAGAGCGAGTGGGAAATCATCAAACGACATCCAGAGACGGGGTTCAGAATCCTCTCAGCATCAAACGAGTTTGCCGATATTTCTGGTGCTATATTGGAGCACCATGAACATTGGGATGGATCAGGGTATCCTCGTGGCATCAGTGGTGAGTCAATCTCCCTTCAAGCTAGAATCATCACTGTTGCTGATGCATTCGATGCAATGACCAGCTCAAGATCCTATAAACATCCAATGAGCATCAAAAAGGCAATGCTTGAATTAGAACGATGTGCAGGAACACACTTTGAACCATCGCTCGTTCGTGTCTTTCTCGATTCGTATGAAGAGTTCAACTCACCGGAATGAAAAGAGAGAACGATTATGAAATGATACCTTTGCGGGCGAAGAGTCAGCATACCATGGCAAGAAAGTGAAATTTCCACTCCTAAAACGAACATTTTCCCAAGTGCAGTAAAAACTGTGCTATATATTTCACATCAAGTTATCAGTAATCAGGAATGGGTATAATGGAATATTCTATACAGAGCAAAGAACAACTGAGAGAATTATGGACCAATATCTACAATACGGAGGGGAAGCCCGATTGGTCCCACATATTACCTTATTATGATGAGCATATTTTCTTTTGGGACAGTGTCCAGAAAATTCATGGCATTGCAGATTTCACTACAATGACCGAGCGCTTGATCGCCAGGTCCAGCGACCTCAAAATGGATATCAAGAATATTGCCCAAAACGGCAATGTCATGTTCCTTGAGTGGGAGATGACACTGAGTTTCAAGAAATACCCCAATTCATCGGTATATGGTGCAAGCAGGGTCACCTTGAACGAACAGGGAAAAATCATAGAACAACGCGATTATTACGACCTGTGGGGAGATATCTTTGACAACATCCCCCGCTTCGGCAAGGCTTATCGCAAGTTTATGCATAAGAAATTCGGATAATACAAGGGGTAATCATGAATCCTTATCTGAAAGAGTATGAATGGTCAAATATTGCTGCCATGCTCAAGAACAACAAGGCAACTCCAAAGAAAGAAGAGAAAGACTTCACTGGAAACTTAGTTGTCATTACGGGGGCTACCTCAGGCATCGGATACGAGACAGCAAAACTTTTTGCTTCCCATGGTGCCTCCCTTCTATTAATCAACCGGAACAAGGTGAAGTCAGAACAGCTGAAACAGGAGATAGAAAACGAGTTTCAGGTACCTTGTACCTACTTTATTGCTGACTTCTCACATCTTGAGCAAATACATGCTGCCGCTACCATGCTGGCAGGACTAACACAAGATATCGCTGTACTTATTCATAACGCCGGGGTTTACAATACTAAAAAGCAGTTTACTGATGACAGCTTGGAGGAGGTCTTCCAGGTCAACTACCTTGCTTCCTTCATCATTACCTATCGGTTGATGGAAAAACTCAAACGACAGGAACGTGCAAGGATTCTATATGTCAATTCTGAGGGGCACAGATTCGCACTCTCTGGCTTGCATCTGGATGATCTTGATTGGAAGAGGCACCATTATAGTGGACTGAAGAGTTATGGTTCAGCAAAAACTGCACAGCTGCTCTCTCTATTCCCGTTTAACGAACACTTCAAGGAAAGTGGGGTTGCTATCAACGCTATGCACCCTGGTGATGTAAGAACCAATATGGGCGAAAATAACGGGAAGCTCTATAAATGGTTCAAGCACCACCTGATCAATCCTTCAGCCAGAACACCTGATCTCTCTGCCCAAGCGTTGTACTACCTGGGGGTCTCTGCTGAAGTGGATGGAATTACAGGAAGGTTCTTCAACTTCACTACCGAAGAAATTCCAGCTCCCCACGCACTTGACCGCGAGATGGCTGAAAAGTTATGGGAAAAAAGCCTTACCATTTTACCATACAATTATCGATAAATATCACTGAAGGTAAGTTTTCTTGTCTCTAAATTGTATTATTGTAAACGTTTACAAATTTTTCTTGACAGATAAGAATTGACATGTGAATAATACAATTGTACAAGGAGATGCGGAGTGAGTAACGTAATCCTGTCGATGAAGGCAATTGATAAGCGATTCGCCGGTGTACACGCACTCAAGGGTGTGGACTTCGATCTGCATGAGGGCGAGATTCATGCAATCGTCGGTGAAAACGGGGCTGGCAAATCAACATTGATGAAAGCCCTCACTGGTATATTTCCAAAAGACTCAGGTGAAATCCATTACATGGGTAAGCTGTTTAATCCACAGGGCCCAAAGGAAGCATTGGATGCAGGAATTGCGATTGTTCACCAAGAGCTGAATATGATGGAGCATCTCACCGTTGCACAAAATCTCTATATCGGACGTGAAGCTACCAAACATCGAGGATTGTTTTTGGATGAAAAGGAACAAAACAAAAGAGCCAGGGAGTTGTTCGCTCATCTGAATATGTCCATAGATCCAGAAGAAAAGGTACGGGACCTTACCGTCGGCAAGCAACAGATGGTTGAGATTGCAAAGGCTGTTTCCCATAATCTCAAGATTCTTATCTTTGACGAACCAACTGCTGCCTTGACCGACAGAGAGATCAAGGACCTGTTTACCATCATGAAAGATTTGGCCAAGAAAGGTGTTGGCATGATCTATATCAGCCACCGTCTTGATGAAATCGGTATCATCACCGACCGGGTTACCGTACTCAGGGATGGTGAATATGTGGGGACCAAACTGACCAAGGAGTTAAGCAAGGATGAGATGATCAACATGATGGTTGGACGGGTAATCTATGAACAGCCTAAAGCAAAAAGCAATGTTCCAGATAATGCACCGGTTGTCCTGAAGATTGATAATCTTAATGCGGGCAAACTTGTACAGAACATCTCATTCGAGTTGCATAAGGGTGAGATACTTGGATTTTCTGGACTCATGGGGGCTGGCAGAACTGAGACGATGCGTGCTCTCTTTGGTGCCGATAAAGCCTCTGGCTCAATCTATATCAATGGAAAGAAGACCCTCATTGAAAGTCCAGAGGATGCTGTACTCAACGGCATTGGATACCTATCAGAAGATCGAAAACGTTTTGGCCTGGCGATCAAGCTCTCGGTTGAATCCAATGCCATCATGGCTTCGTACGAAGACCTCTGCCCCAACCTCTTCCTTCCTCGCTCCAAACTACATCAGATTGCTGCTGAGAATGTAGAGAAACTCAATGTAAAAACCCCCTCACTGGACCAGCTTGTACAAAATCTTTCAGGGGGCAATCAGCAGAAAGTGGTTATTGCCAAATGGTTGATCAAGAACTGCTCCATCCTCATCTTCGATGAACCCACACGTGGAATCGATGTAGGAGCAAAGAGTGAGATTTATCACCTGATGAATGAACTCGTCAAGGAAGGAAAGTCCATCATTATGATCAGCAGTGAACTGAATGAGATTCTGAGAATGAGTGACCGAATTGCAGTAATGTGTGAAGGAAAACTCACTGGGATACTTCCAATAGAAGAGGCAACCCAGGAAAAGATCATGGAATTGGCTACACAACATGGATAGGAGTAACCCTAGATGAAAACGAAGGATATGCTTGAGTTGAAAAAAAAGAAAGGATTGAATCTCCAAAAGTTGCTTGCACCACTGGCTCTCGTTATCATCTACGCATTCTTTGCGCTCTTCGGCAGGAACTTCTTCTCCTATACGACATTGGTAAACATCCTTGACTCTTCTTACTATATTGGGTTCCTGGCCATCGGGGTTACCTTTGTCATCATCACCGGTGGAATTGATCTCTCTTGTGGTACAGTGATGATGGCAGCGACAATCATCGGCGGAACAGCATACAAGACATGGGGATGGCCCATGTGGATTTCATTGATTCTCATCATTGTGGTTGCAACATCCTTTGGTCTTTTTAATGGAATCATGGTAAGTAGATTGAAATTGCCGCCATTCATTGCGACCCTGGGTACCATGATGATCAGCTTGGGTACCGGATCCATTGTATCGAATGTGCGTAGTGCAACCTTCCCGGCGCGTGGGGCAGAAGATAGTTGGTTCAAGGGAATCTTCAAGTTCATTGCTGAGGACAATACCTCCTACCCTACCGGTGCCATTGTACTTTTCGGCACAGCATTCATCGCGTATATCATTCTTACCAGGACAAAGATGGGACGATATATCTTTGCAGTTGGTTCAAACAAGGAGGCGGCACGCCTGAGTGGTATTGATGTTGCTAAATGGGAGATGATGGCCTATGTAATCAGCGGATTCCTTGCCGGTATCGGTGGTATTGCCTTTGCTGCAGTCTACACCACCGTTATGCCCGCCCAAGGCCAAGGTTTTGAATTGTATGCTATAGCAGGAACCGTTATCGGGGGAACCAGTCTCAGTGGAGGTGCAGGTTCAGTCTTCGGGACAATGATTGGTGTCTATATCATGAGTGTATTGCGCGCTGGATTGCCGTCGATGGACCTACAGTCACAATACCAGACATTCTTTACTGGTGTGGTTGTCCTTGGTGCTGTCATGCTCGATATCTATCGAACGAAAAAATCTTCTGAGGTTCGCATTCTCTCCGAATCTGACAGGTACAAGGAGGAAATGTTGCTGAAGATGTCTCAACTGAAGGCAGAATTATCCTCTGCTGAACCTGTAGCCAAAACAGAAATAGAGAAAAAACTTGCCGAACTTCGTCTGGAAATGCGTGCACAATACCGTGCTCTGAAGCGTGACGAAAAAGCACAAAGAGCAGAGCTACGCAAGAAGGAGAAGGAATTCGTAAAGAGATAACGGAATATATCCGTTGTATATAGCAAATCCGGGTTATTGGATCCGGTAGAAAACAGGAGGATTAGTATGAAGAAGACCTTAGTCGTTCTAATGGTTCTAGTGTTGCTTACTTCCACTGTTCTGTTTGCGGAAGGAGTAAAGGAGCAAAAGCCTTATATCGCTGTTGTTTCAAAAGGAGAACAACACGACTTCTGGCAGCAAGTGAAACTGGGCGCCAATGCGGCAGCAGCAGATTATGGGGTTGATATTACCTTTGAAGGCCCTCCTTCGGAAAGTGATGTACAAATCCAGGTAGAGATGCTCAATAATGCAATGGCAAAGAATCCTGTTGCAATTGCCTTGGCGGCATTGAATACCAGCAGTGTGCTTGACCAGCTCCAACAGGCCAAGAACCAAGGTATTCCTGTCATCGGATTTGACTCTGGTGTACCGGAAGCTCCAGCAGGTTCCATCTGGGCGAATGCATCAACCAACAACTATGCCGCAGCAGGTATGGCTGCCCAAAAGATGTTTGATGTGATCAAGGGCAAAATTGAAGCTGCTTCAATCGCCAAACCCGTCAAGATTGTCGTCATGAATCAGGATGCTTCAGGTGAATCACTCCTTAGCCGTGGAAAGGGCTTCAGAGACACCATGATCAAGCTGATCGACGAGAAGACCTCGCTTAGCAAGAGTGATATTGCAGTTATCGGAAACACTGCCTACATTGCTTCAGACAGCCCAACCAAAGGAAGAAAAGTCTTTATTGAGATGATTGTCCCCGCTTCTGCCGCCATGACTGATGCAACCAATGCAGCACAGGCAATGCTGAACAAGGTGACCAGTGACAATGTTCTGGGTATCTTCTGTTCCAACGAAGCAACGGTCAAGGGTCTTCTTGCTGCAACCAACGATGGAGCAACCTTGAAGAGCAATTCTGCATTCAAGGATGTTGTGGTTATCGGGTATGATGCAGGTGCTGCACAGAAGAATGCGGTTCGCCAGCAATACTTCCTCGGTTCCATTACCCAAGACCCCTACCAGATTGGTTACAAAGCAGTCGAACTGGCATACAAAGCCTACAAGGGTGAACCTGTTGCCGATGTCGATACCGGTGCAAAGTTCTACAACTATCAGAATATGGATGATGCAGACATCAAGGGTTTGATCTACGATTGATGAACCGTTGAACAGAGATTGCATCTCATACGTTTGGGGGGTCACCGGCATTTGTACCGGCTGACCCCTTTTTCTCAGGAGACCATCATGGCATCCCCTACCATCAAAGATGTTGCAAGAGCAGCGAATGTGTCTATCGCTACAGTATCTCGTGTCCTCAATCATGGGGAATCTGTAAACATACACACACAAAAGAAAGTATTGGACGCCATGGATATGCTTGGCTACAACCGAAATGAGGTTGCACGTTCCCTCAAGTTTCGGCATACCAAGACCATCGGTATCATTGCTCCGGAACTCTCCAACATCTTTTTCATGGAAGTGGTCGAGGCTATGGAACGTCGCCTTGCTCCCCATGGATATTCATTGATCATCACCTCATCCAACGATTCTGTGGAGGAAGAAAAGCGGAAGCTCCAAATATTCATTGAACGCAATGTAGATGGGATTGTCGTAATGCCTGCCGGAGCAGATGGACGGCACTTCCAGACAAACGCACTGTCAAGAATCCCTTTGGTCATGGTCGACCGATGTATCGAAGGACTTAAGGTTGATTTTGTGGAAACCGACAGCCGATATGGGGTTCGTCAGATGATCAAGGCGCTCAAGCATGAAGGATATAAGCGAATCGGGTATATCGGTGGAGACCTCAGTATCCATACGGCACATGAACGATTGTACGCATATCTGGAGGCAATGAAGGAGCAGGGTCTGACAGTCGAAAATCGATTTGTCTATCATCAGGATGCAATGACCCAGGCCTCTGGGAGGTATCTCATCAGGCAAGCACTTCGTGAAGTAGATTATCCTGAAGCCTTTTTCATAGCCAATGATTCCCTGCACCTAGGAGCAACCATCCAAGCAATGGAAATGCTCTCCCCTCATCAACTTGGACAACTTGTTTTTGCAAGTTTTGATTATCTCAGCTATGCTCCCCTACTCAAGCTCTGCCATTATGCAGTAGCACAACCTTGTGAAAAAATCGGGAGAGAAGTCTCCACCCTTCTCTTGAAACGACTGGGTGGCAACTGGGAAGACTATCCGGAGCATGTGAAGCTTCGTCCCGAAATTAAGGTGATTCGGGCCAATGGGGGCATCCCCTACCCCATGTCAGAGAGAGAATCGGACACCTGTCCTATTGCATAGCTTGAACTATTCCCGATAGAATTTGTTGCTCACACTTTGTCAGATCTTTAATGTTCGTCAAGCGATAACGCATGGATGCATGATAGAGAAATGGTTAGCATCTGTTTGTTTTAGGGAGGGCCGGTAATGAACTATCTGATTCAGTTCCAAATCAATATATTTGCCCTCGCTATCTTGGTGATCCTCTATCTATTCATGCAGAAATCACGGATCAAGACATTCAGCAAACATCTCCTCAATTGGTCCCTGCTTACTACCAGTATCGCCATCATCGATGAACCCCTAACATGGATCTTTGATGGAGAGCAGTTCCTTGGTGCATTTTTCCTTGAATACTCCACCAACTTCCTGCTCTACCTGATCGGCCCAGTCATCGGGGGATTGCTCATGTCCTATGTGGATTTCAGGATGTTTCATGACAGGAAGAGAGTCCACAAGAGATGGTACTATCAGCAAGCAAGTCTGCTTACATTTCTCATGCTTATCTTGAACACCTTCTTGCCTCTCTATTTCTCTGTTAACCCTGAGACCAACAGCTATAGAAGTGAACCATTCAAGTTCATCCACTACATCTTGCTCGGCTTGCTGTATGGGTATTTCTTTGTCTTTGTCACCATGAATAGAAAGAAGATCACCCGCAATGAGACCTTGATCTATCAATTCTTCTTTTTTATCCCCATTGCCGGAATGTTACTCCAACTAGCTAATTCAAAGTTGCATTTTTCTTGGACATCAATTGCATTGGCACTGTTTGTCATCTATGTATTCCTCGAATCCACGCCCTCCGATGAGGATTATCTGACCAAACTCTACAACCGCAATAGCTATGATGCATATATGCAGCACCTGCTTCAAGGAAACAAACAATTCACGCTCATTGTTTTTGACTTGAACTACTTCAAGGAAATCAATGACAAATATGGGCATGAAATGGGAGACTACACGCTGATCTGCTTCGCCAAGGCACTCAAGAAAACATTTTCCCAAAAGGGACTTGCCTTCAGACTTGGAGGAGATGAATTTGCAGCAATAATCGAGTCTGGTAATGTTGAAGCTTTCATCGAGATAATGAAGGAGCATTTGCGACAGAATAAAAACTCACTCATCAAGAATCTAAATTTCAGTTACGGGTACCATTCACCCCTGCCTGGGATGACTGCTGATGAGCTAAGCAATATTGCTGACCATAAGATGTATTTGCAGAAACAAGAGATGAAGAAGCACGATCCCAGGGGGATGAGATAGAGAATCCCCCTGATCTCACTTTCACTGTGTATTACAATGTTTCAGCTGTAGTAAAGATCTCAGCCAATCCTTCAGGAATCTCTCCTTTGTAAATATAATCCATATAGTTCAGATCATGGTTGTACCCTTCATGGACTGAGATGGTTAGGTTCTTTTTCCCCAGGCTATCAAACAACTCCTTGATTTCATATACACCCTCTACCCTTGCATTCTGGTCAAATGTCCCATGGATGATATGGATGGGTACATCAATAAAAGTAAGTATTTCTTTGTTCGCTGGCATAATTTTATGTGCATCAAACCATTCTGGAGTAAGGTAAACACCATAGTTGTTTTTCAAGAATTCTCTGTTTCTCTCTTCTATGGCACGATAAAGTTCAGTTCTTGTTGGTTCAAGCATGATGGCAAAATCTTTTTCATCCATGACCCCGCTCTTGTCCTGGTCCATATAGTCATAGGTAACACCGAAATGTGCAGCAATCCCGTTTCTGTCTTCAGCAAATTCCTCAGGTGATACAATCCCATCCTTGTTGTAATCAAAGTAGTTGCGGTAGAAGACCATACTCGACCCACCTGTCTGCTGCCAATCGAGAATACTCATCATATCGTCATACATAAAGCCACAGAGGATAAGTCCATCAACATCCGTCTTCAGTGACACCAAGGGAGCGATCAAGGTACCTTCACTCCATCCAAGCAGGATAATCTTTGCATCCTGTAGTCCTTTGTACTCTCTCAGCTGCTCAACAATTGCAACCACATCATTCACACTTGCATGAGGGGTGTAGCTTCTGTAGACAATGTCATCAACTGAGGTAAAGTACGGTGGTTCATCTGAAGTGGTCACTCCTCGGGTATTGTAACTGAAGAATGCTATATCACGTGCATTGAACTCATCACGGAAGAGATCAAAATATGTAAACTGCTTTTGTTCATCCAGCATTCGTTTGTTATCATAGGTATTCGGTCCAGAACCATTGACGTACACAACCAGCGTTTCAGAATTCCCATCATCGGGCATGGAAAGGAATCCTTCGGTCACGTATCCATCACTTGAGGGAATATGTACGATCCCCGTCTCTGCCTCACCTAAGTATGTGGTTGTACAACTCGAAAGAAGCACCACCAATGAAAGAATCAGAACCAACATGTTTCATCTCCCACAACATAGTATTACTTCTATTTGTATCGTATCAGGGCAGAAAAATATACTGTATGAGTGCATATAAAAATACATAAATATCTTTTGTCGCTTTGGTAAATTACCCATTCCCGTTGGCAATTTTTACCATCAGAAGAAATCATCATGTGGTATGTGGGTGCTTTTCGCTCTATTTCCCATGGTTTCTTACTTTGGCACGGTTGTTGCAAAGTACAAGCAGGAGTTCGTGAAGACCTCAAAAATTCTATGGAGAGATAAGCATTATTATGAACAAAAACAGTACGAAACAGCTTGTTGTACTCATGATCATCGCATTCACCACGATGACAACCCTTTTCGCAGCAGACAGGTGTGAATACCTATCGCCTCGTATCTACCTCGGTATAGACTATGGCCATAGTGTTGTAGAAGAACAGGAAGTGCCAAATGTTGGCATTACCATTGGAAGCAAACTTTCAAGCCGGACATCCACGGAAATATTCGCAAGAATTGAACCGCTTTCGAATTTTCCTGGAGAAGACTTTGGTGTTGATATCACCGAAACTGAAGCAGCGTTTGCCTTTAGCAGCGGCTTGTCAGTAACTGCCAGAATGTTTCATGATGCAGCATTCAACCCCTTTGTCCAAGCAGGAATTGGAACCATGGCTATCGGGCACCTGATCAGCGAGGATGATGAGTACGTCATGTCAGACCTTGAGTATGTGCTTCATGGAACTATCGCTACCGGACTTGAAGTAAACATCTTCCAGGGAGTCTCCATCCAATTTGTGCACGGATATCGTTACATTCCACATAGAAGAATATTTGATATCGAACCTCATACCTTAAGCGGGTCCTTCAACAGTGTTGCATTCAAGGCGTACTTAGATTGAAAACAGGATAACAATCTTTTCAGTGCACTGCACTTCCTAAGGAAAGGATGTGCACTGTTTGCTGAGACCTGGTTCCATGGTATGATTCAGCATCCTACAGGTAGTGAGTGACAACATGAAGAAATATCCGGTACATGAAGATTTTCATGCGTTGCAGATGAGTATTCCCTTCTATGCACCATTACTACCATTGCTGCAAAGGTTGACGCGCTCTGCATATGCTCGGCGATCCATCCCTGAAACGCTCACTTACAAGAGAGAAACCTGTATCGCTCATGATGGATATCCCATCCCAATAGATTTGTATAGTCCCAAGTCTATTGAGCCAAATGCTCCTTGCATCCTCTTCTTGCATGGAGGAGCATTTGCACTCCCTGCTGCGGACCACCATAAGAAACTGATTATTGATTTTGCTCTCGGATGTTCATGCAAGGTAGTCATGGCTGATTATCGGCTGGTACCAAGGTACCCATATCCGTATGGGCTGGAAGACTGCTTTTCAGTCTATCAATGGATAGAAGACCATGCAAGGGAACTCTCCATCGATCCTGGACGTCTTGCTATCTACGGGGATAGTGCTGGAGGTGCGTTGGCCTCTGGGGTGACGCATCTGCTCAGAGATCGCTCACAGCAGATGCCACAGTTCCAGATGCTTATCTATCCAGTCCTTGATGCAAGGTTATCCACTGATTCCATGCAGAAATATATTGATACCCCTATCTGGAACGCAAAGCTCAATGCCAAGATGTGGAAACTCTACCTCTCAGGAAAAAAGGATTCGTACGCCTCACCAAATGAGATGACCTCATTGGAGGGGTTGCCAGAAACCTATATTGAAGTCAATGAGTTTGACTGTCTCAGGGATGAGGCAATCGAGTATGCAAACAAGCTTAAAAAGACAGGTATTCATGTGAATCTGGTAAAGACAGAGGGGACTGTACATGGATTTGAGCTGAATTATGAAAGCAGTTATACCCAGATGATCATAGGCCAACGGATAGCGTATATGAAGGAGCAGTTTGCCTTAAGATGATTGCTCACCTTCAAATACATTCTTTGTTATTCATAGACAAAATATGCACTGTTCTGTATCTCATTACCAAACAGTGCATATATTTAAAACTTGAGAAAGCGACACAAACTATCTTAACGTCAATCCCAACTCCTCAAGCATAGATTTTCCATACTCGATCGAGATGGCATAACTGAAACTCGATTCATACCCTGGTAGGGTTCCTCTGACAAAATCCCCTCCCTCTTCTTTCGGAACAAAGAGGCCCATCATGATACCAATGACTCTTCCGTCATCATAATTGACCAGCGGACCTCCTGCCATCCCAGTATGCATGGCTCGGTCGAACAGAAAGAGATTAACAGAATCCCTGAGTGAAACTTTGGAAGCAATAATTCCACTCTGCACAGCAAGATTCTGCAGGTCCTCATGTCCGAAAGGGAATCCAAATCCTAATACCGACGAACCCAGCTGCACGGATTCAACATTTCCTACCATATGGTCAGGAGTATCGATGATCAGGGGCTTTGTAAAATGAAGCAGTGCTGTATTGGTGGTATGATCGGCCTTAACAACCTCTACAGGGATTGCCTGTACCACATCAAGACTAAGTGGGGAGAACGCCTCTGGATTGCTGGGTCGAGCAACCATCAACCCCTCATAGTTCTCTTCCATCAAGTAGGTGGCAGTAAGGAGATATCCCTGTTCATGTACGAGAAAGGCTGTTCCCAGAAAGACTACTACATCCTCTTGCTGTCGTAACAAGAAAAAACATCCACCTGCATATTTTTGACTGATCTGTTTAAACATCTGTTTTCTCCTGCTGTTTTTTCTTGGATTTCTTATGGAAACGCACAAGAGGAGCCTCACCACTCTCAATCTGGAAATGGCGGGTCTTCAGTTTTCCCGTCTTCACAGAGAACGTCTGCACCCCGGTATACTCATTGAGACCTTTCTTGAGGCTGTAGGTAAGTACAAGCAGCACTACTGCAAAAGGAAGCCCTGTTGCAATAACCGCCGACTGGAGTGCTACTAGTCCTCCACTGAGCAGCAATGCAGCTGCCACCACACCTTCCAGAATTGCCCAGAAAAGACGCTGGGGAATTGGAGGATCGGGGTTACCACCTGCGGTGATAATGTCAATTACCATGGAACCTGAGTCAGATGAGGTGACGAAGAAACTCACCACCACCAATACCCCAAGAACAGAAAGAACTGAAGAGAGCGGGAAGTGCTCTAAAAGAAGGAAAAGAGAAAGCGGAACATTTTCAGTTACCCCTTGGCCAAGATTGCCTCCCTTGAATAGGTCAATATAGAGGGCAGAATTGCCAAATACAGTGATCCACAAGAAGGTAACAAGTGTCGGGATCAAGAGTACTCCCATGAGGAACTCCCTGATGGTCCTACCCCTGGATACACGAGCAATAAACATGCCTACAAAGGGAGACCAAGCAATCCACCAAGCCCAGTAGAAGACAGTCCAGTCATTCTGCCAGGAAGCGTTCTCAAATGTTTCATTCCATGTAGCTATCTCAGCGAACGAAGAGAGATAAGCACCAATATTCTCTACAAACCCGTTTGCAATGAAGAGTGTGGGGCCAAATACGAACACAAACAGCAATAGTGCTAAGGCGAGCCAAATATTGAGCTCTGAGAGCTTTCTGATACCGGCATCAAGACCCCTGACTACCGAGATTGTGGCAATCGTGGTGATCCCTGCAATAAGGAACAGCTGTACAAGAGGGCTCTGTTCAAGACCAGTGAGGTGATTCAGTCCTGCATTGATCTGCTGTACACCAAACCCGAGGGAGGTTGCTACACCAAACAACGTAGCGATAGTTGCCAGGATATCAATCAGATTGCCCCATCCTCCGTTGATCTTCTCACCAAGAATCGGGTAGAAAATCGATCGAATGGATAGTGGCTGTCCCTTGTTGAAACTGAAGAACGCCAAGGCAAGCGCAACCAAGGCATAGATAGCCCAAGGATGCAGTCCCCAGTGGAGAAAGGTATACTTCATGGCATTCTGCGCAGCTTCAGCGGCAGAATCAGCGGTAACCGGAGGAACCATGAAATGGAACATCGGCTCGGCTACACCGTAGAAGAGTAGGCCTATTCCCATTCCAGCAGAGAAAAGCATAGCAAACCAACTAAGAGTGCTGAAATCCGGTTCAGCATCGTCCCCTCCCAGTCGTATATCACCATAGCGGCTAAACATCAGATAGAGCACGAACAGCAGGATAATGTTCACTGCCAACGTGAAAAACCAACCGGCGTTGGTTGAGATTCCATTAAGGAGAGGGTTGAATATATTCCCCAGCATCTCGTTGAAGAATACCGAAACAATGACAAATCCTATGATAAGGGAAGCGGAGGTGAAGAACACCACAGGATGGATGTCAAAGTCTAGTTTACGTTTGGTAGATGGTTTATTCTGTTTGATATCAAAGCTCCTTATATATAGCTACTAGCACAATCATAATTCTGCTCTGATTGAAAACCAATACAGTACATCTGTCAATAGGTGAAAATTGTCAAAAAATAAAACGCTATGGGACAAGAATAACTATTTTGTATCTATTAGAAAGTATTTTCAAATACCTTTTTTAAAGTATTACATTTCACTCTTTGTGGAAGCGCAAGCGAGTTTTGCATACTTCCTCTTGTACACATACCGCATCAGATGGGTATCCAGATAAGGAAGGGGTTTCACCTGTGCACAGGAGAGTCTAAGTAATGCAGCTTTGCTGTTCTTTTGGACCAGTGTCGCTACCGCAAGAGCCTCTGATTCACTGCTGCCCATACAAAGTGCACCAACTCCTTCAATAAGCATTGCATCACGATGCTTGAGGTGTAAGGATCCTATTCGATTCTGTTGGTATATGTGTACTGAAGGGCCGGCTATCTGTGCGAAATCATCGAGATACGCATGCAATGTTTTACCTCTTTTACTTACCTCCAGAATTTCCTGCGAGGTAAGCAAGAGTATATAATTACATTCCTTCTTACTCTTCATTATCTGTTTCCCCATTGCCTGTAATAAAGGAGAAGCATTAGTTGTATACGTCACTTCCTCACCATCTCTCCTTGCTAAGATTGTTGTTTGTATTTCCCCCTCGAGGGAAGATAGAAGTGGGGAGAGATGATAGGCCTGCTCCTTACATACTTCTTCCAAGGCTTCAGCAATGCTGAACGCCTCTTGAGGACTGGATCCAAAACAAAGCGCACCATGGTTAGCCATCAGGACTGCAGGACCTGTATAGCTTTTCAGTATGCTGCCTACATGCTTCATCAAAGCCTTGGTACCAGGCATTCCATACGGTGATGTGGGAATGGTTTCACCCAGTAGTTCACTCCAATCATCGGGAATATTGAAGTCTTTGCTGATCAGACTCACCAAAGAAGCCATCTCCTGATGGGTGTGTATAACACAGTTCACCTTTGGATGCGTTCTATAGACCAAGGCATGGATTCCCTTCTCTGATGAAGGTTTCAGGGAACCTGTATAGCTGAGATCATCTTGCGAGACCAATACCAATTGATCCTCCGTCAACTGGTCATAAGACTTACCGCTGGGGGTAATAAGGAATTGATTATTCCCTACCCTGCAGCTGATATTTCCCCATGTTCTTGCAACCAATTGCGAGGCAACCAATTTTTTCGTTGCTTCCAGTACCGCCTGTTTTGCTTCCTGAAGTTCCATACATCAATCCTTGATACACTCAATCTGGGAAAATACCCGGTCGAAGGCTTTCAGTGACTCGTCAATCATCTCTTCAGTGTATGCTGCACTGGTGTAGAGCCTGCTTCCCGCCAACGTTACCAACCCTTCGGCCATATAGGCTGCTCCCATATACTCCATCTCTTTTTTTCTCTTTGATGTTTCTGAGATAACATGCGGGATGGTCCACGGTTTCTTCCAATTGACGGAGAAGTGCATGGTTCCAACCGTCTCCAGATGACAGATGGAGCCTTGGTTGAAAGCCACAAACGGGAGTGAATACGTATGTATGAGTGTTTGCAAACCTTTTGTGAGTCGGTCCCCCATGAGGCCGGCCCTCTGGCAGGCATTACTCTTGTCTATTTCCTCCAAGGTATAGTATCCGGCAACGCAGCTCAATGGTGTTGCGGCCATCGTACCCCCAACCAGTGCCTTGTGAATCTTATCTCCGGTCTGTATCCCTGCAGCAAGATATTTCATATAGTCCTTTTTGCCGCCAAGCCCACCAGCACCAGGATATCCCCCAGCGATGACCTTTCCAAATACCGTAAGATCAGGGGAAACGCCAAAATATCCCTGGGCTCCTGCCATACCAATCCTGAACCCGGTCACCACCTCATCAAATACCAGCAATGCATGATAGGAACGGCACAGCTTTTCCACCTCTTCATTGAACTGCTTGTCCAGTGGCCTGGTACCACTTTCAGGTCCTATCGGTTCAATAAAGACCGCAGCGGTTCCTCCCCTAAGCTTATTCAAACGCAGGGTCCGCTCCAATGCATCAAGGTTGTTGGGAAAAAATTCCTGGGTATGCTTGAAGAGATAGGAGGGTACTCCATGCGCCTGTATCCCCTTTGTACCCGGCAGCCGTATCCCATAGGCAAGTTGGTCACTCCAGCCGTGGTATGCACCGCCCATCTTGATGATGTTCTTGCGACCAGTAGCAAGCCTTGCAACCCTTATGGCTGCCATGCATGCTTCTGAACCTGAGTTGAACATCCTGAACATCTCAACGCTGGGAATGCTGTCACATATCTTTTTTGCAAGTTTATACTCATACTCGTGAAAGAGACCTGTGGACGGACCGCCATCTTGCAGGAGTTCTACAACCTTCTCCCTAACAGATGGGGGATTGGAACCAAGAACCGTAGGCCCTCCTGCTTGCAGAAAGTCGAAATACCTGTGCCCGTCGATGTCATACAGATATGCTCCTTCTGCCTTCTTCATCACTAATGGGAAGGGATGATTGAATGCGAGATTGTGTTGTACTCCACCTGGGATATAGTCCTTGGCCTCCCCTATCATGGATTTTGAACGAGGGCAAGATCCATCAAAATATGTTCTCTCGTAGTGTGCCAAGGCCTCTCTGGAAATACTGTAGATGGGGCTCTTGATCAATGCGTCAAGTTTCTTTGAGATTTCTGCTGCATCAGGGTAGGTTGAGATTGCAAATCGGGTATCCATATCATTCCTCCTAGATGGATGGTGTTTTTGCCGGCTTTACACGGGTATTCATCGAAGTTCTGTAGATGATGAATCGATTGACACAGAACTCTGATATCAGGTTGACCACCATCGTACCGCCCAGTACAAGGTAGTCGGAGATACCAAGGCCAACCAAGGCATCGCCCCACCATGTGGAAAGTGGGGTGAAAATAAGATAATAGATTCCCAGCTGTGTCATGGCCTTGGGGATATTGTTTGCACTTTTAAATGTAAAACGCCGATTCACCGTGAAGTTGTAGAGGACACTTGCAATGAGTGCGGTAAGATAACTGGGCCAATACTGGAGATGAAACACTTCTTCCAACAGGGTGAATACCAGTACCTGGATGACTCCCGCACTGATGGAGAAGAGTACGAACTTCGCAAATTGGATGAGATTCTGTTTTCCGGTCATCGCAGTATTGTTGTTTTGTTCCATGGAACTTCCTTTTCCTATGCATTCAAGGCAGCAAAGTGCTTCTTGTTGGATCTATAGAGTTGTGTATACACCTTGTAATTACGGTCATACACTTTCTTTGTCTCTATCCTTGGCTCATAAACCCTCCCCTTTGGGATTGCATCAGTTGCCTCTTTCTCACTCTGGTAAAGGCCGAGTCCAAGACCTGCAATAATGGCAGCACCCAAGGCTCCTACGTTCTGCGGGTTCTCGATACTCTGTATTTTTCTTCCCAAGGTGTCACTGAGAATCTGGCAGGTTATCGGGGAAAGCGCCCCACCCCCTACAAACCGGATAACCGAAGATGTTTTGATCTTCTTCTCCTGCATTTCCAAGAACCAGCGCATATGCAGACAGACTCCTTCAGTGACTGCCCTGATCATCTCCGTCTTCCCGGTTTCAAGTGAAAGATTGAAAAACATCCCTCTGGCTTTGCTGTCCTCAAAGGGACATCGATTACCATGCAACCATGGAGTGAAGATCACCCCATTGCTTCCAGGAGGTACGGTATCGATTACTGAAGCCATGTAGTCATAGAGGTTTTTGGCAATAGCCTCAGGAGAATCTGTTACCAGTTTCTTCTCCAGATAGAGATTGATCTCATCCAGGGCAAGATGGTCCTTGACCCATTCCAGACATTTTCCAGCTGTCTCGAGTTCAGAGAAATAGGTATATCTCCCAGGAAGTGCACTTACAATTGCTGCTGTTTTTGTTGCAGGATCAACCATGCTTTTCTCAACTACAGTGGAAAGCCATCCTGAGGTTCCCATATAGATATGGGTATCTCCAGGATTGGTAGCACCTGCTCCAATTCCGATTGAAGCGGCATCTCCACCCCCTCCAAAGACCGGTGTGCCTGCATTTAAACCCAGATACCCAGCTGCAGTCCCTGTAAGCATTCCGGCTTGTTCTGTGGATTGTATGATCCTAGGCAGATGGTCTGGGTTGACCTTGAGCATTCTGCACATAACAGGACTCCAGGCTCTTTTCTTTGTATCAAACAATAATGTGGCGAACGCTGAGTCTTCAGTCATGATAAACGAACCGGTTAGCTTCGCTATCAGGTACTCCTTCACATCAAGCCACTTGTAGATACGGGAAAAAGCATCAGGTTCATGGTTTCTTACCCAATGATATTTCCAAACTGGATCCTTTACACTGGTTGCTACTGCTCTCGTGATGGCTAGGGAGACCAGAAGCTTCCCTATATTTGCGCCTTCGATTTTTGGACCATGGGCCATTCCCTCCTTCAATTCCTTGGTTGCCCGTTGGTCAAGATAACTGAATGCATTCCTGATTGGTCTCCCTTCCCTGTCAACAAGTACCAACCCTTGCATCTGGGAACAGAAGGAGATTCCCTTGATGTCGGCAGGATTGACTGCAGCCCTAGAAATGACATCCCCTGTCGTGGTGACCATTGCCCTCCACCAATCCTCTGGATCCTGCTCTGCACCGCCACCCTCAAAGAGATACAATGGGTACTTGGCAAGTGCAGAGGCAACAAGCTCCAAGTGGCCACCAGCTGAGAAAAGACAGGTCTTCATTCCCGTAGTACCAACATCGTAGGCGAGAAGGTATTGTTTACTGTCCATGGCCACTCCTTTTTCAGGGATATCAGGCTTTCAATGCAGAGGAGATGAAGCTAACCATCTGATCAAGGACGAACGTGTCCCGATTCTCTATATCATTGCCCAAGAATATCCTGAATCGTTGTTGGTAATACTCACTTGAGTATGAGAACTGAAGGGATATGAAGAGATTGTCCATGAGAAAGGCTGCCATCGCAGGATCAATATCCATCCTGATCTCACCTGTTCTCTGGCCTTCCTTGACCAACTCAGTGTACATCTCGGCGGAGATGGATTCGATCTCATACGAAAGTTGTTTGACAAGTTCACTGTTTCCCACTGAGGTTAGTTCACTGTAGAGACGTATAAGTTCCTTCTGCTCCCTACTTGATTTCTGGATCGCTTTGATCAAATCCCTGCACTTCTCTTCAAAGGATTGCTCTGAAGGCACGATTGCCTGCAAGATTGTCTTAAGCACCTCGGTACCCTGATGTATGGTCACTAGGAAAAGGTCTTGCTTCGACCCAAAATACTTGTATAACGACCCAACACTTATTCCCGCTTTCTCAGCAATGATATTGATGTTTGCATGGTCAAACCCTTGGCTTGCAAACTCACTGATTGCAGTCTGTAAAATCATGAGTTTCTTCTCTTCAGAGAGATTGTCGAATGTAGCCTTGGTAAGTTTTCTCTTAGTTTCTCCCATGGAATATCCTTGACACTCAGATATGGTGAGTGAGTACTCACTCACTTCTGAGTATAGCACGGTACTTCCGTAGGTCAAGAAAACTTTTTTATTGTAAGATAGTAAGTTACATTTTTTTCGATTATTCAGAAATACACCACAATAGCCTTATCTCTCGATACCCAAGAACCTTGTCCCCTTTACGGTTCTGTTCCTTGAGGCTACACTGTCAGAGATAGTATGTAATTACAAAAAGGAGTAAGAACATGGCAAAGGATCCAAAAGCAACGCTTGGAGTACTCGCTTCGACAAAGATTCAGCAACTGCTGATTGCTCTCTTGTTCATTTCAATGGGTATGATGGGATTCGCATCTGCCTCCGGTGCTGGTAGTCAGCTTTCTCGTGAACTGTCAAATATGTTTGGCGGTGACCGCGAGCTCCTCCTCTACATCCTTTCAGCACTTGAGCTGCTTTGTGGTATTTTCCTCATTGCCCAATTCTTCATGAAGGGAATCGCCGATAAGTTTGGCAAGCTTACACTGACCATTATCCTGGTTTTCTGGCTTGCTTTGATCGTCATACTCGATATCCTAACTATTGACTTTGGTGGTTTCAGAGGGTCTGACTGGTTCTCCTGGATTGAACAAGTCGTACTGCACCTCATCGTATTGGCAAGCATAGTGCAATTGCAGAAGTGAGAAGGGTTACCGAATAGTTTATCAATACCTATATTGATACAACCTAGCGCGAATTCACCCGTACTGATCTGGGTGTCGCGCTCTTTTTTTTTTGCTTCATAGGGACTTGTTTCTCTGGTTTACGATTCGTAATTTATTTTGTATATTATAGTTATGGATATTGACGGATTCGACGTACTACGAATGTAAAAGGAGAAAAGCATGGCATATGAAATTGCACAGCGTTTCCCAGATGAAGTATTGTACCAAGATGAAGGTCCGTTTGTTTCGCTCTATCAACCAACACATAGACGCTTTCCGGAAAACAAACAGGATCCTATTGTATTCAAGAATCTGCTTCGAACAGTAGTAACATCACTGAGCAAGAACTATGAGAAAGATATTGTCACCCAAATCATGGAGCCGTTCCATGAGCTGGAGGAAGATACACCATTCTGGAACAACACATCAGAGGGCATTGCTGTCCTTGCAAGCAGGAACAGATGTATTGTGTATAATCTCCAGATACCTGTTAAGGAATTTGCCACAGTTGCAGACAGTTTTCACATAAAGCCTTTGATCAAAGCGTTCCAATCAACGGAAAACTATCAATTATTGGGGTTGAGCAGCACTCAATTCACGCTTTATCAAGGTGACCGTAATGGATTCTCACAAGTCACCCTACCCTCTGATACACCTCGCACATTGGAAGAGGTGTTAGGGAATCAACTGACAGATTCCTATCTGTCACATGGTTCGTATGGAGGGACTGGAAGCCATACCATGTATCATGGACACGGGGATGCAAAGCAGGAGAGAGACAATGATACCGAAAAGTTCTTCAGGTATGTGGACCGATTCGTACTCGACCACTATTCAAAAACATCGAAACTCCCGCTGATCGTTGTTTCACTTCCAGAGTTGTTTTCCCTTTTCAAGAACCTCAGCAATAATCCCTATGTGTTGGATGAGGGTATTGAAAACGCCTATGATTCATTGGACAAGGATGCGCTAAAGGCCAAGGCCTTGGAAATTATCAAACCGATCAATGAGAAAAAGATACAGAAGGTAGTTGAATCCTATAAAATTGCAGAAGCTGAAGCTTTGGGCTCATCTGGAGTTAAAGTGGTAGCTAAAGCAGCCTTCAATAGCAGGATCGCAACCTTGCTTATAGAGGAAAGCAACATAGTACCAGGAAAGATCAACCGAGCGACTGGGGAGGTGGAATACGGAGACATAAAAGACCCAGCGTTTGATGACCTTTTGGATGATATTGCTGAATTAACCTTGATGCGAAAAGGAGATGTACTGGTCATTCCGAAGGAGATGATGCCAAGCACTACTGGTGTTGCAGCGATATTCAGATACTGATTTTTCCTATCTGACAGCAAGAGGCTCTTCATGGCAGACCAAGTGGATACCAATTGAGCTAGGAGAGATCTGTGTATTCCTCCATTTTATCCTCAATGTCTTCCATTGATAGAGCCTCATACTGTATTGCATAATCACTATAGGTTTTCACTAATCCCTCTGCTTTTTTCTGTAGTTTTTGTATGCTGATCTTCTCTTCGTTGAGTTTGATTTCTGCAATGCTCATCGTTCGATGGAAATCATCAATCGCTACGAGGTCTATTTCATTTATATTTCCCCGTTCCCAATAGGTGCCAATGACAGAATAGTCTGAAGAACGAGAATAGATATCAAGGAATAGACGTTCAAGGGTATGCCCTGAATAGGTAGGCAGATCTCGATGTATCAGTTTTATTACATAGGTGAATCGCTCATTTTCAATTTGTGAAAAATTCTTGTAGATAAATCGAAACCAGAATCTCATGAAATGGTCTTTGATCTGGTACTTCTGATTTCTTGAATCTTTCTTGGCGCCAATGGGACGTACTTTTCTGACTATATCATATTCATCCTCAAGACGTTGGAGGTGTCCACCAATACTCTTGGTGATTACCGACTCAATTTCTTGCCTTGATGTTTTTCCAGAAGCAATCAACTCAAGTATTGAAAAATAGATTCCATACTCTTTCCCGAATTCCTGGATAAGGAGATTTTTTCCTTCCTCTAAGAAAAAGGAATCTTTACTCAGTATGTAATCAAGTACCATTTCCTGCGTAAAACAGGTATTTTCAAGGAGTATCTCCATATACCGTGGAACTCCCCCAGTAATGAGGTAGTATATAAACAAGTTATCAACAGTATATGCATCGTACACTTCAAGAACTTCTTTTATCGTGAATATTGAAAAAGGTTTTAGATAGAGGATTCTGTCTGCTCTTCCAAAGAGAGGTTCTTTCTCGTTCTGAAAGATGTTAACCATCATGGAATATATTGATCCAATAAAAAGAATATGTACATGGGTCCTGAATTTATAAGAATCCCAGATATTCTGAATCTCTGAAAAAACACTTGGGTTTATGTGTGCATACTCCTGGAACTCATCAACTATAAGAACGAATGGTTTAGTGATTCCATATTTCATGAATAATTCAAAAATCTCAGAGAATCGTTCAACACTTCCGATATAAGGCTCTCCAGTCAATTGTTCATATAATGGAAGATACTCCTCACACAACAGTTTCTCCGTTTTCCTACTTGTAAACAGATACACTGAATCCTTGTCTTTTGCGTATTCTTTTGCAAGAAGCGTCTTCCCTATTCGCCTTCGTCCGTTAATTACCGTAATCTTTCCATATGAGGATTTGCACTGCATGTAAATAGTGTTGAGGATATCAAGCTCATAGTCCCTTCCAAAAAACTTCATTATTGCAACCTCCATTACAGTAATGCTGGTTGCATTATATGACACTTAGATCAATTAAGCAATGATTGTACAAACCTATTAAACGAATGCTCCACAGGTTCCGATCAGCCAACCAATACCACGCCCTTTGATGATTTACGGCTGATAATAATACTGTAGAGAACTGAAATGACAAGGATGGGGACGAGCAGCATTGCTTGCAGTTCTGCATCCTGGCTGGTCACCGTTCCACTGAAATTGAACAGGGCATGGAAAATTACACCAGGGGTAATGCTTCGTGTTTTTGCCACGAGAAGAGCAAGCAATATTCCGACAGCTATTGCTACTGCTATCTGGGAGAGTAGTTCCGTACTGCTGTAGCCCCTCAGCAAGTTTACTATATGGCCAAAACCAAAGGTAACACCACTTATGATGATTGCCCTTTTGGTAGTGGAGTTCTTCTCGATTGCCAGAAACAGCAATCCACGAAAGAGCGCTTCCTCAATAAACCCTACCGCCATCATCAATAAGGCAACAACCAGGAAATCCGAAAGACCCAAGGTAGCTTCCAGGCCTACAAACCAGTGAATGAGTGCAAGCACCAAGAGTGGTATAAAAAACCATACGCTTGCGTAGATATTTCGCTCTGGCAATCGCAACAAGAGGTCTTGCAGATGATGGGTTTTCAGTAACACTACAGAAAAACCGACCAGTATCAATGCAGTGATGAGACTTCCCATACCTGTTTGCCTCCCGATCTCATCCCCGATATTCACCAATACGATGTAGACAAATATCCAGAGAAGTGCGCGCCGTAATACCGTTTTGTCTTTACCTTCGTTCATTTCATGTTCCTTCTTTACTGTATTCATTTTTCAAACCTGTAAACGTATGCTGTAGAAGCTGGGTAATCTGTGCATCTTCCAGACTGCACTCATTGGTGGCCAACATTGAGGCAATGCCATGCACCATGAGCCAAATACCCAGGAATATCTGTTCTGATTGCTTCTCTGTAAGTTGTGTCATTTGGGCGATAATGCTTATGATCGGCTTATTTACATCATCCGCTGCCAGGTCAATGACTTGTTTTCCTTGAAATACATCCGACATGAACAATAACCTGAACAGGTGCTTCTCTCTCCTGGCGAAATCAATATATGAGAGACCCATTCCAAGAAAGGGAATTTCGTTTTTTCCCAAGCCTTGGAGCAACTGCTCCTCGAAAAGGGAATCAACCTTCTGATACACAGCCTCTCTGAGATGCTCCATCGAGGGGAAGTTATGAAATATCGGCTGTACGGAACATCCAAGTGCCTTGGCGAGTGAACGAGCATTCAAGGCCCCTTCCCCATCGTCCCGAATAATCTGGATTGCAGCGTCCACAATAGCTTGTTCTGATATTCTTACTTTTGGTGGCATAAGCACTCCTTTTTATAACTGTCGTTATATAACGTTTGTTATGTTTTATGCAAGCTCTTTTCTTTCACATTTTGAAAATGTTTAGAAAACTATTACAATCTCATAACAAGACTCTTCAATGCTCCAAGGGAACTTACTGAACAACGCACAGCTGGTCATTCTGATAAGAATTGGGTTCTCATACCTGAACACGGTATTACACTCATCACCAAATTACCCAATATTTTATTCATTTTACTGGTGCTGCCAGATACCAATCCTGGCTAGCATGCTCTAGAGTTATTTCTTAGATAGTACAAATCAGTATAAGGTAATTCCAATGAATACAACTCCTTTACAGCATCATAGCTTCTATAAGGTTTCCTTCTGGGCCTCCCTTGCCATGCTTGTCCTTATCCCTATGCAAATAATCGTTTTTGTGCTCTCTCCCCACCCTACTACCGTGCAGGGATGGTTGGAACTATTCAACAGGAGTTGGGTTTTGGGTGTTATTCATTTCGACGGGTTGTATATCATCAATAATATTATCCTGGCTGTCATATATGTAGCTCTTTTCTTATTGTTGGTGGATGAGCATCCAACTCTCATGATCCTTGCCACACTGTTTGGATTACTCGGAATAGCCTCCTATTTTGCATCCAACAAGGCAGTGGAAATGTTCTTTCTCAGTAGAGAATATTGGAGTGGGAAAACCAACCTTCCTGACGAGGTTTTCTTTGCCTCGGTTCAGGGATTGCTGCTTGCTTGGAAGGGAACTGCATTCGATATCTATTATATTTTGAATGGAATTACCCTTTTCCTCATTTCGTCGGCCATGCTAAAAAGTCACATATTCAAATCCAGTTTTGCAATCGTTGGTTTCATCTCCGCTTTTCTTATGATCATCCCATCAAACTTCGGAGCTGTGGGAATGGTTTTCAGCCTGCTTTCGCTTATACCCTGGTATCTTTTTACGATCATGATAGCGAGAGTGTTTTGGAATAATTCAAAAAAGTGAATCGTGAATTTTTTTAATATCAACACATCTCAATCACTACTCTTCTTAGAGCAGTGGTATTGAGCTTTAATTCTTTCACCTCATGCAATATACTTTTAAACAAATTGATTGTTTTTCAATGTTGGCTCTATATATTACTTGCTTGGCTGTTACTGGATCATATGCATAGAGTATTTGGTATCAAGGAGCAGTGATGAGATGAATAGATACAAGCAAATACTCTGCTCAGGTATTCTGCTCCTTTTCATTCTCCAGCCTGGATTCTCTGCACAGACTTCCTTGGGAATAGAACTTGGGTTGCCTGGTACTACCGGTATTGTTGGACAGATTGAACATCAGAACCTGCGTAGCGAACTTGCCTTGCATGTATTCACCTTGGAATACTTAAGTGCACCACTCAAACAAGATGGGCTGCAGATGGTAGAACAGAATCAGATCATAGGCAAAGCCATCGTTTCCACTAAAATCATACCAACCGAAAGACATGTATTGTATGGAGGTGTGGGCATATTGAGTTACCTCGATTTGTACGATGACGAGTACATGGTAGGGGTTGGCCCAGTTCTTCAATATGCCTGGAAATTTCCAGAAAAGCATTGGGAATTGAATTTTGATCTTCTCATCCCACTCCTTTTCAAATATTCGTATGAAGAACCCATTCCTGAGGACGACTGGCCTTCCACAGCATCGTTTATATATGTGATCCTTATAGCGATGGCCCCAACCATTGGTATTTCCTGGTCGTTCTAGCACCAAAGAACGCACTTCCAGAAAGAGCCAATCATCCACAGAGCAGACTACGCTACTCCCACACTCCGTTGTTGAAGGTGTATGTCACTTCTTCTGGAGTCTCAGAGCTTGAAGGGAACTCTTCATCAAACAATTTACGTTTCTCCGCCCAATTCTCAAGGCCTATGTCACTGGGTGCAACATACAAGGAAGAATCTGGATCGGTATGATCAATTGTTGCAGTGGTAAAGGAAAGAATACCATCTTCGATGCCCACACTGTAAGTAAGATTCATCAACCAGGAGGTGCCGGTTTCAGGGTCTGTATCTGGATCCACTACCCAAGCCCTTGCAATTCCACCAGTTCCAGAAATGAAATCTCCACTGATTTCACCATCTTCAATTGATGATTCCACCATAACCAGAGAACCATCTGTTTTCTCCAACAAGATAGTTCCCGTATAGGAGAATCTTTCATCATCATCAAATACTGTGAAATCTAGATCAACGCTGTCATTTGCCCCAGCAAATGCTACATGGTCATCAGCAAATTCAAGGGTACAAGGAACTGTAGTACCAAAGATTTCGATATCAATAGTGCTGGTACCTGCTGGAAGATCTGCTGTTTCCCAACCCTCGATAGGAGGAATGGCAAAGGTATAATCAGGAGCAGAGGAACGAATAGATCGCTCAAAGGGCGATGTACTACTGAATATGGGTATCATATGAGCCGATCCTTGTTCAAGCGAACATGACATGAAGACAAGACCTGTACATAGTAGTACCAATGAGACGAGAGCAATACTAATTGCTGACTTTACAAACCGATGAGATACATACGCATTCTTAATCACCAGAGACTCCAATTTCTTGTTTGTTTGCTTGTAAATAGTCATTGTAATACAGATCATAGGGCATCGCCACCCTGAATTTTCGATTTCAGGTTATAGTACAAACAGGGACCCCCATTACCATAATTGGAATATACCAGAAATGGTAATCCCCTCAGCACCTATCAGCCTATTACTTGTTGATAGCAGTTTCCCAAACCATCCGTGCATACAAGGAAATTTCTGGACCACTTAGTCCATATTGTGCTATTCCCATAACCTCCTCGTTTGCAGCAAATCGCCATCCTCCGCGCAGTGCTAGTTGCATATGGGTGGTAATATTCAGCTCAAGGCCAGCAGATACTGAGGCAAAAGCAGAACGATGGGAGAATGCAACATCATACCCCTCCTTACCGTCAACATCCTCAAGATATCCAACAGAGATCCCTCCAACCGCCAATCGCATAATGGGGTGGACCAGACTA
The DNA here is from genome assembly GCF_963676285.1 of uncultured Sphaerochaeta sp. Classification (NCBI taxonomy): domain Bacteria; kingdom Pseudomonadati; phylum Spirochaetota; class Spirochaetia; order Spirochaetales; family Sphaerochaetaceae; genus Sphaerochaeta; species uncultured Sphaerochaeta sp. The sequence continues at coordinate 202,069 of NZ_OY781062.1, read as the reverse complement.
TCAGGAGAGAATGTGAACAACATCTCCATTCCCGACATCATTGCATACGCTGCATCGGTATTCGCTATAGACAATCCTAAATCTGCGTGGGCAAAATTGGATAATGGATTGGCGGCAATGAAAGCACCAAGAGATAAACTGGGTGAGAGTCTAAACCCATAGGATACATCAAGTAATACAGCCATTTCATCTTCGATGAATGCTTCTCCCCCTCCCACATGGAGATAATTCACAAATGAAAAGGTAGGGCTAGAACCTTCAAACACTGTTTGTGATGCAAATACCACGCTTCCACCACACAACACCACCAAAACCAACAATCCGATTTTTAATTTATTAGACATATTATATTTACTTCCTTTTACTTATTTTCAGTGACTATTCTTTTCTGCCATTTGATCAAGCATTCCCACCAATTCAGACTGCCTGTAAGGCACACCCTGTACCACAACAAGATTGATATCCCTCAGGTTGCTAATGTCCTCAAGTGGATTACTGTCTAAGACCAATAGATCTGCACGGAGTCCTGCCTGCACTGTCCCGAATTCTTCTGATTTCTCGAAGCATTCAGAAGCCCGAACCGTGGAAGCAGCAATCGCCTCCCAGGGGGTCATACCCAACACTACAAAGCCTTCCAATTCCTTATGTAATGAAGTACCTGCTACTACGTTCAGGGTTCCACTGTCCGTTCCAGCTGCAATAGGGGCATTTGCCTTGATCAGAGCCCTTACGATCAGTGAGAAATCTTCCATATGCTGTGAAGGCAGTATTGAATACTCTTCCACCTGTTTCTGTATGAGCTTAGAAAATGATTCAATTGATGTAGACCAGAATGTCCGATTTGACGGAGATATATAGCGTGTCCAAGGATCAGCATCAATGGCATCGATATGTTCGGGGGTGACTATATTTCTCCAAACTTCCAATGTTGGGACATTCCAAATACCAGCATCAGCGGTACGGTTGGCAATCTCATCAATCCTTTCAGAGGCTATCTTGAATGTACCAAATGGGTTGATATAACCGGTCAGATGCGCAATGGAGTGCATCAAGGAACCATCAATTACCTCTTCAATTCCTACCTCATGAGGAACATGCCCTACCACAGGCATACCCAACTTCTTGGCCTCTATTACACTACTGTAGAATGCACTTGAAGGAAGCTTATTGTACACTTTGAAATAGTCAAATCCTTTCTCATTAGCACTCCGGACAGCACTCAGCCCTTCGTTGGCCGACCTTGTGTCCAAGTAGAGCGACTTATCAAAGTATTTGCCGGTTCTCGCTTCATGAATGGGGCTTGCTTGGTACACCCAAGGTGAAAGCACTTCTTTTTCTCTAACTGAATCCCGGAATTCCAGATGGTCACTGAAGGCAAACCTTGCATCATCCCGACCGGCTTCAGTAAAGGAAGCCATGTTGCGTATTGAAGTCACCCCATTTGCCAAGAACAGCAAGGGATCCAAGGCATTGAAAAGGAGATGCACATGCGCATCAGCCAAGCCCGGAACAATCCACTTGCCGGTACAGTCGATACGATCTGCAGATGCTGGTATCTTTTTATAATCAGTACCCACATATACAATCTTTTTATCTTCTACGATTACCACTGCATTCTCGATAATCTTGTCAGGCTCAGTCATAGGAATTACTGTTGCATGAACAAATGCCTGTGTGGTATTCACCTCCTTAGGCTTTGGAAGCTCCAAGCGAACTGCACGGGGTCCCAATAAACAGGAGGTTATCAACAAGATGAAGACCAACAGGAATCCGATTATCCAAAGCCCATACTTCTTCCCTACCATATGCTTCTCCTCTTCACGTATGATGGAGGAAAGGATATGACTCACTGATTGCTGATCCTATCGGTAAAATGTATGAGAAATGGCATAAACAGCTACGTATTTAGTTGTAATTACAATGATTTCAGGTGCTTGATACGTCATCCTTTTATTGAAAAGAAAAACAATGAAGGAAAATGATCGTTGATTTCGTTCAAACAGCAATCTTCATGTTTTTGTAGATCTCGAATGAACAATAGCTGGCCTTTTGTGTTCTCAGATGTTGGTAGTACATATCAATCTGAAGATTGCTTGTAATAATTATTCGCAACATAATAAAAATCGGTAACTCTAAAGATTGACTTATGTCATATATTATGAAGAAAATTGTGTATGAAAATAATAAATAAAACGAAACTAGTATGTGCACTTGGGGTGATCGGGATCATCGTTTTATTCTTCACGAGCTGTATAGTCACAGAAGAATTTATGAATGAGTTACTGTACGGCACAGGAGGCACTGGTGAAATGGCCTCCGCTCAAGAGGAGAACAATACAGGCAGTGAACTTGACGGCAATATTAGCGGAACATACTTCAGTGAAAACTGGGGTGAAATTGTTTTTATACAGAGAGATAATCAGGTTACAGGAACATTCCCAAACGGTACGATAGAAGGAACACTCACTGGAAATACGTTGGAAGGAAGGTGGGCAGGACCTTGGGTAGCGGGAAGGATGCGACTGAAATTCTCCTCTGATGCAAGCAGCTTCAGTGGCTATGAGGTCTATGGCAACCTAGAACCGGAAGCAAACAATCCTGATGCTCGTCCTTGGAGTGGAACAAGGACAGGATCACTACCAGACCAAGAAACAAAAACACAGGAACTTGTGTCACCTCCAATTGCAGAGAAATCCACTGCTGCCACTGCCTCGAGTACAGGATCATCGTCAGCGTTCAATGCCACTGGAGTGTATAGGACAAGCTTAGGTGAACTGACTTTGTCCCAAAATGGAAGTACCGTAACGGGAAGTTATCCTCAGAGCACACTTACGGGACAGATGTCCGGCTATGAACTTACTGGGCAAATCTACTCGCTTGGAACGACAGCAGATATTCGCTTTACCTTCGCTTCTGATGGCAGTGGTTTTCAGGGAGAGATGTTGTACCAAGGGGACAGCCATGTATGGAATGGTACGAAAATCAGTGGGAATGCCCCACCCCAACAAGGGGTAGCCAACAAGCAACCTGAAATTGAATCCAAGCAAGCTACACCACTATCTGTGAGCGGTACCTACTACAGTGATAACTGGGGGGAGATTGTTCTGGAGCAGCGAGGTGAGTATGTAAGTGGTAGTTATCCAAATGGAATAATTGCTGGAACACTCACGGGAAATACACTGGACGGAACCTGGGAAAGTCCTTGGACGCGAGGCAGAATGATACTGAAATTCTCACCTGATGCCAAAAGCTTCAGTGGATATGAGAATATTGGTTCACTCGAACCAAATGCGAGCAACCCTGATTCTAATCTATGGACGGGGGTAAGGACTGGCTCACCACCCCAAGGAAGTACGGGTACGGAAACTACGCAGGTCGATACTGATCAATTCGATCTATATTATGGTGGTTGGATCGATGTGAATGAGGACTCCTCTGGCTTTGTGTTCGGTGCCGACACGTCATTAATCCTATTCTTCGATGGTGAGATAGCCGAGGGATACTGGACCACGAACGGCAAGAACATCACCTTGTTTGTAGAAGGTCCCCAAGGTGATTATGTCACTTTTGAGGGTACGTATGATTCTAATGGGACTAATTTACTCCTTACAATCGATGGCGACCAGCTGGTATTGGAGCGACATTGGGTCAGCAACAAAGATGATGTGGTTGCATTCAATAATCAGTTAAAACCTGAGACACCTGTACAGTCAGGTACCATAGCGGGAGTATACGATACCAATTTCGGAAAAATGACACTCACCCAGAGAGGATCATCGGTAACAGGAGAATATCCGATGGGAGAGGTCCAAGGAAATTTCTCTAACAATACGTTCTCAGGAACCTTTTCCTCCATGGGAATTGAAGGTACGTTCAATCTTGTTTTTACCCCCAATGGTGCTGCATTCGAGGGAAAGATGGTGGTTGATAAATACACCGACTATCTTTGGACAGGTACGAAAATATCAACTGGAGAACAAAGTTCATCAGCTTCGACAACCGTGCCATCGCAGAGCTCTCCGTCTTCCTATTCGGTTGGCATGAATGGTCCAGCCGGAGGAATAATCTTCTATGACAAGGGTGAATTCAGTAATGGATGGCGCTATCTTGAGCTTGCTCCACAAGGCGCCGAAATGACTAAAATGTGGGCTCCCAACAACGAGATGACTGCAGGCGTATTTGATGTTGATGATGAGATCGGAAGGGGTGAAGACTATACCGGGAAAATTGTTCGCTCTTATGCCAACATTACTTCTGGGAATGACTACGCCGCACAAGCATGCGAGAGTCTTTCCTATGGTGGATTCAATGATTGGTTCCTGCCTTCACACACAGAATTGGTAGAAATCTACAACAAGGTACATAAGGAAGGTTTGGGAGGTTTTGCCAGAGATCTGTATTGGTCATCCACAGAATGGAAAGATGGGAGCAACAGCTATGCTTATTATCTTAATTTCGATGATGGATCCCAGTACGTGAGTTCAAAGATGGACTCCTTGAAGGTTCGGCCGGTGAGAGCTTTCTAGGGAACATGCATAGGCTATTCAACGGTGGCAGTGCCACCGTTGCTTTCTTCTACAAGCGTCTAGGTAATACAAGTATCTCCTCACCTATTCCATTGCTCATCAGTGAGGAGCATATACCATTATGTAATGGATGCCTCGTAGATTTCTCGTATTGAAGTTTCAAGTATCTTGTTGAACTCCTCATCACTCTGCTCAACATGCAGATCTTGCGCGAGGGCTCTTGAGAAGCTGGCGATAAGTCCATGGTTCTTTGCAAGGAGTTTATTCGCCTTATTGCGAGGATACCCTCCAGAGAGAGCCACCACACGAACCATGTGTTTCTCTTTCTGCAGTTCAGCATAGAAGTTTGGTTCGGTAGGTATGGAAAGCTTAAGCATGACCCGATCCTCTTCATTGAGGTGTTCAAGTTGCTTGACAAGTTCAGCTTTCAGTATCTTCTCTGATGCTTGTTTATCCATGCTGTGGATGTCGACCTCCGGTTCAATGATCGGAACAAGGCCTGCTTTCAAAATGATCTTGGCAATTTCAAACTGCTGTTCGACTATCTTCCTGATTCCCTTAGGATTTGATTCCTTGATGACTGATCGCATTTTTGTACCGAAAATCCCCTGCTCGACTGCTTTCTCAAGCAATGGTTCAAGGTCGGGAATGGGTTTCATCAACTGAACTCCTTCAGCGATGTCAGCAAGTCCTTTGTCCACTTTCAGGAATGGAACTATTCTCTTGGTTTTCCAAAGGTATTCAGAAGTTGGCATTCCTTCAATGGTCCGGTCCATGGTGTCTTCAAACAGGATAGCCCCCAGAATATGGGCATCAGTAAAAGCGGGGCTCGTAATGATTCTGGTGCGCATTGCATGTACAAGATCGAACATCTCTTTATCCGTTGCATAGGCATCTTCAGGGATTCCATACTGCAACAGTGCTTTGGGTGTACTGCCTCCACTTTGGTCCAATGCAGCGATAAAACCTTTTCCAGTTACCATCCGGCTAAGTTGTTCTCTGTTCATACGCTTCCTTCCTTATTACCAATATAAGTTTTTTATTGGTTACAAGTTAAAGGTACTCAAATGTAGTAAAGCAAGCAAGTGAGGGACCAGAGAATTCGCTTACATACGATGTAAATGCTATTACAACAGGCCCATCAAATGGGTTTATCAGTAAGCTCGTATTGGTCTTACTCTTCCATCAATTCCTCGAGCACCAAATTCTTGTATTCCATAGCGAAAATGCTGATTCCACGCTCCACCAGCAGTGTATTCTGTAGAGGTCCAGTATTTGGTATCAGAGAACCCACCTAGCCCTTGCCTTTTCAAGTGCTCGTACATTAGGTCCAGTTCATCTTTTGAGGGAAGGAACCAATCGGTAGCGATACCTTGATCATACGTATTACACAGCATCGCCGCATAATTCGGGGTCGTGGTTACGTTATCGGTAGATGATGATACATAGGCAGAAAACTTCATTTTGTCAATTAGACTCGTGGTATTTGCTTTTCCTGTACCGATTTCAGCGTTTGTGCCCACATACACATTATCAGCAGTGGGTTGATATCGGAAAAAGCCGAAAATGTAGTCATAATTTGAACCATCCAAGGAAATATCTGAGGAAGCAGCTTCCAAATATCTCCAGCCATCATCGGAATAGTTAGGGTTATCGTAAAACACCAACCCACCAGCCGGCCCAATGAACGTATCAAATACCCACCAAGCATATAAAGTGGAAGGAGTACTCTTGTCCCATTCGCATGTACTTGTCATAGACTCACTATAATACTGCTTCCCATGTCCGTTTTTCTCATCAAAATACCCTTTGAAGATATAGTTGGTTTTTGAAGGTTTTGTGGCAGAGGGCATCATAGATCCGAAGGTAGCGGTAACTGCATCTGAACCTCCACTGCCCTCTTGCTTATCAAGTATCACACCATAGGATTCACCCTTCCATATCGCATACAATGTATGATCGCAGTATTCAGCTACAGTTGTATCAATCAAAACCATCATACCCGTACCTGTAGATGCTTTATTCCATCCAAGGAAGTTATAGCCTTCCCGTTCAACTGTTGGGAGCGTCCCATACGTTTGGCCAAACGTTACACTTATTTCATTAGGATCAGTTGTACCACCTTGGCTATCAAAATACACTGTGTATGAATTTGCAGAATATTTTGCGTACAGCGTGTGATTAGCCAATGCTGTAACAGTAGTAGTACTATCAATTTTGCTACCTGTATCAGTATACCATCCTTCAAACGTATAACCACTCCGTCCGACCAATGGAAGCATACCGTATTCCTGGTTGTAGAATACTATCTTACTGGTTGGATCATACTCTGGATCTGGATTTGGTGCTGGAGAGCCTCCTTGCATATCAAAAGTAACCGTCATGCTCAATGGATTCCACTTCGCATACAAGGTGGAACTTGCCTCAATCACAGCAACGGTTTCCACTGAATAATTGGTACCCGTGCCATCTGCTTCAGTATTCCAACCAGAGAAAATATATCCAGTTCGTGACAGATTACCTGTATTGTTTTTGATCGTTGTTGAATCTCCAGCGTAGAGATACTCAATATCTGGGACAGTTCCACTCTCACCCTGATTACTGTCGTATTTAATCCAAACGGCGGTTTTCCCATCCTCACCGTCCATACCATCATTTCCATCCTGGGCAAGTACCTGCCAGCTCTCACCATCATAAATATACGATTTCCCTTCTGTGAGGTTGTAATAAGCCCAATTCAACTCTGGATCACCGGGATGATCCGTGAGTTCTCCCTGCCAAATGATGGAGACCCCAGGTTCCCCAGTGGGCCCCGTAGGACCTGTAGGTCCCACCATTCCATCACGAGCAAGCACTTGCCAAGCACTGCCATCATACATATAGGAAATCTTATCAGTGCTGTTGTAGTATGCCCAGTTCAACTGTGGATTAGTGGGAGCTGATGTGAGCTCTCCCTTCCAGATGATGGAGACAATTCCTGGGAAGTCTTCACTGACCAGATTCTTTGCCCCCAGCTGCGTAATCTTTCCTGCTTCAACTTCTATAGTCTCTGACCACTGGTAGGTATCAGTACCGCGCATGATAATAATTACATACTCATCTCCTGAGGGAACTGATGAGATGGTAAAATCTCCATTGTCATTCGTAATCGCCATATAGGACGTACCAGCAATAAAAACAATGAAGCCAATATTTCCTGTTTCAGTACCATCAAGAACAATCCTTCCCTTGATATCTCCAACCGCAGTGAGCTGCAAGTCTGGGGCGGTTACGGTTCTTCCTTTCACTACCTGCAGGGAAGTATGTACAGCTCGCTCTTTTGAATCTTTTGAAGAAGCGTAGAGAGTATACGAGCCTTCGGGAACCGATTCAAAACTAAATTCACCATTGGCTTTGGTCTTTGTTTGAGCTGTTAAGGATCGAGAATCTGCATCAGATGTAATACCATTGATTGCCCTGGAAACATTGCGAGTTATCCCTTTTTCCAGTATCTCCAAGGAAACTATGATATCTTCATGAGAATCATTGTTTAAGAATATGGCCTTGCCAACAACCCGACCTGTGGATGGCTCATCTATCGCCATCTCACACCCGATAAGCATCCATACTGCAACTGCTAAGAAAACAACAAAGAATCTTCCTGCTTTACAACTTGACATGACAGGTCCCCTTTTTGCGATTCATCCAGGTTTACATAAAACGCATTTCATTAAGTGCGGGGGTGTGATGATCATATCCAAGCAGGACTGGCACCGGCACCTAGAAATATTAGACTTTCAAATAATTCAGAAGTCAACATTTCTACTACCAGCATATAGCCAATAATGTAAGTTATTCAAATACAAGCAAGTCTGGAACCAATAATAAGTTCATGTCGATTTCTTCCTGTACATGGACAGATGAGTGTTTTAACAGACTCAGTATGGATTTTCTTTCTTAATGACCTAATTGTCTGGATCTATTATAGTACTACGCGAGCATCACCATCTCTTTTGACCATGTGTTTTTCCTCCATCTTGTTCAGCAAGGGAATAATATAACGCCTGGAGAGCCCAGTGCGGTCCTTCGCTTCAGGGATGGAAAACACATCACCTGTATTCCTTCCTTTAAGGATAATATCGGTGATTTCATCAAATCGTTCACGAGTGAAATAGATATCTCCTTCGAGTGGAACGACCTTCTCGATTCTGATCAGATTACGCAGCTCTCCTCGAGCTCCTTCATCAGTGATTTCCTTGAGCTGAACTCCCCTATCACGAGTATTTTCAAGCTGTTTCATGATCTTCTTCCCAAGCTTGCTCAGCTGATAATCTCCATCGATCTGTTCAGGGGAAAGATATACCTGGTCTCGTTGGGTTATCTGGTAGGTGACAAGTGCTCGTTCTATCAGATAATGATCGACTGCATCGGGAACAAGTCCCCCTTGAAGAAATTCAGCACGTGTTACGCCTCCGCTTTTGGATGCCATCTGCCTCAGGCGCTGCGCTTCTCCAAGAAGAACCTCCTCAAGGATAATTACCTCGTCAATTATTCTGTAGCTGATATCATTTTTTGTGAGGAATCTCTTGAGATCTCGTTTTTGTCTTGAGGTAGTATTCTTCAACCAACCGTTAATCAGGAGTCTAAGCGCCGACTCATCCTCAATACAATCCCCTATTGGATAGGATGCAACAATCTGGGCGAACTTATTCCTGAAATGTTTGCCGGTCTCCCCGCTCCAGATGAATCGTCCTTTCCCAAGAATATGATACCCACCACGCTGGATAAAAAGGCAGATATCGAGCCAAGAAACAGCAATTGCTTCATCCAGGACGAGGCGGGCATATCCTTCAGTTCTCAGGAAATGGATTTTCCCGATATAGTGTCCGGTACCCGTTGCTAGCTCCACTTCCATATGATTACGGATTTTCCTGTCCTCCATAACCTCATACTGGATAATGAATTCACGCTCAACTTGGAACTCATTGGGGTCTATTGCTGCAATACAGCCTCTGGAAACAGACCCAGTCTTTACTCCCTGGAGACTTAACGCGACTCTACTGGTCGGCATCGCCATCTCAACTTCTTTATGATAGCTTTGTATGCCTCGCACCTTCGTCGTTATTCCAGAAGGAAGGATAGTCAGTTCATCACCCTGAGATATGGAACCTCCTGAGAGGCTCCCTGTGACAACTGTACCAGAGCCCTTGACGGTAAAGACCCTGTCAATATGGAGATATCCTGATTCATGATGTTCAGATCGATCATCCTGCTTGAGGAGGGAAAGGATTGTAGCTCTCAAGTCCTCAATCCCGTCCCCTGTTACCGAGGAAACCCCGATTATGGGGATTTTCTTGTTGAAAATCCTTAACAGCTCTTCCCTTGCCATCTCACGAGCGACTTCGAGTACATCGCTGTCAATGAGATCGGTTTTTGTAATGGCACACACAATATGCGGAATACCCATGGCCTCAAGAACTCGTGCATGATCTTCACTCTGTTGCATCCATCCCTCAGTGCCTGCAATGACCAGTACAGCGACCGAAAGAGACCAAGCCCCAGATACCATGTTTCGGATGAATCGTTCATGACCAGGGACATCGATGACTCCAACGGGGATTCCTTCATCGTCGAAGAAGTGGGCAAATCCTAGGTCAATTGTCATCCCTCTCTTTTTCTCTTCAGGGAGGCGGTCGGCATTGATGCCGGTGAGTGCTTCTATGAGTGCAGTCTTTCCATGATCTACATGTCCTGATGTTCCGATGATATGGTACATATGCTAATTCTTAAATCCCATAAGCACCTCATGCACATGAGGAATGTCTTCGTCTTCCATCGTGGCCATATTCAGATGGACACGCTCATCATGTATCGTTGCAATAATGGGAGGAGAGGAATCTCTCAGTCTCTCCAGTATCGTTTGCGGAGATTGCTTGCCCGCAATAACCACAGAGAATGAAGGAAATGTTTCATCAGGGGCAGTTCCTCCCCCACTGGTACAGGTACTCTCCTCAAGAGAGAATCGGCTCTTATCGAGACCTTCTAGGAGATTCTCTCCCTTTTTCTTCAACTCCTCATAGGGCTGCAAGAGTTTTTGTGCAACATGACCTTTATCACCATTGAGATAGCTGATAAGGGTCATCTCCAATAGTGAGTAGATTGTCTTGCCGGGTCGAAATACACGCATCAAGGGGTGTGTTTCAAGCTGGGCAATAAGACCCTTGCGACCTACAATAATACCTGCCTGAGGACCGCTGAAGATCTTATCACCACTGAAACAGACTAGATCTGCGCCTTGAGAGAGATGGCTTTTCACGGAAATCTCACCGGGAATTTTTTCATTGATTACACCAGAGCCCTGATCTACGCAGAGCAATACCTCACTATTTTTCAGGGAGGAAAGTTCCTTTACAGAAGGAGTCGACTCAAACCCCCTGATGGCAAAATTCGAACGGTGTACTGAAAGTATCATGGCAGTTTCAGGAGTAACAGCTTCAGCGTAATCTTCGAAGGTGGTGATATTCGTTGTCCCTACTTCAACAAGACCTGCTCCGGTTGCCTTGAGAATCTCCGGGACCCGGAACCCACCCCCGATCTGGACCTGCTCTCCACGGCTTACGATCACTTTCCTGTCTTTTGCAAAGGTTGCAAGGATCAGATAGACGGCAGCGGCATTATTATTCACCACCAGAGCATCCTCTGCCCCGGTCAATGAAGAGAGAAGCATCGGTATGAGACCTTTTCTTTTGCCCCGCTTACCAGTAAGGAGATCTAGCTCCAAGTTGGAGTAACCGCAGTTGATTTCCTCTGCTCTCTCCCAGATCTGACGATTCAAAGGTGATCGTCCCATATTTGTATGAATGATTACACCTGTTGCATTTATCACTCTCTGGATACGGTCTTTCTCTCTATGTTCACACTCCAAGCTTATTCTAGAGAGAATCGATTCCCTGTCAGGGACATCCATTCCTTTTTCAATGACCTCTCCACGTATTCTCTCAAGCACCACCCTTATGGTATCAGCTACCAAGGGCCGTGACATGACAGCGATATGCCTGCTTAATGATGATTCACTAAGCAGGACTTCAATCTGTGGCAATCCAGACAACTTCGTTGCATTCATATTCGGAAGAGGGAGGAATTGAACCTCCCGACGCTTCTACACGCCCAACGGTTTTGAAGACCGCGAGGACCACCAGATCCTATCAGCTTCCTCTTGGATAGTAGATTCCTTTCTCCAGCGTTGTCAACAAGGATTTTACTATGATATTAATATATTGTATCAATATAGATAAAATACTTATTTTATAAAACTAACACTTGCATTAGCACTATACGCTTTCTATACTGATATATACCAAATAATCTCTCTTTGTCCGTTGGGCAATTGAGAAAAGGAGAAGCTAAATGCCCGAAGAATTCAAACCGGGTTGTCAGCGACCTAAAAGTGGGCCTGTCGGTGTTGTTCCACAAGAAACAACCTCCGATGGGCAGGCAACACAGATCAAGGAGGAGATGAGCATGATTAAAGTTGGTCAGAAAGCGCCTGACTTTTCAGCGCCTGCTTATCACAAAGGCAAGTTTGTCGAAGTTAAACTCTCAGATTACCTCGGCAAATGGGTAGTACTCTGTTTCTATCCGGGTGATTTCACATTTGTCTGAGCGACAGAAATTTCGGCGGTCGCCGAAAAGAATCCCGAGTTCGAGAAACTCGGAGTCCAAGTACTCTCAATGAGCGTGGACAGTATTTACACTCACAAGATTTGGAACGAAAATGAGATTTCAAAGATGGTCGATGGTGGCGTAACCTATCCGATGCTTTCGGATGGTGGCGGTGCAATCGGAACAGCCTATGGTATCTATGATGCTGAGGGCGGCGTAAACACAAGAGGCAGATTCCTGATCGATCCAGATGGGATTATTCAGGGATTTGAGGTACTCTCTCCTCCAGTTGGACGCAATGTGAACGAGACACTTCGTCAGATTCAGGCATTCCAGTTGGTACGTGAGACAAAGGGTACCGAAGCTACACCATCTGGATGGAAGCCAGGCAAGAAGACTCTTAAACCGGGTCCGGAACTTGTCGGTAATGTCTGGAAGGAGTGGAATGTCAAAGACGCCTTTGACGATTAGAAACACATAATGCGAGACAAGCGGGCTACTGGTTTTTCCAGTAGCCCCTTTTCGTCAATGGAGACTGCCCTCTCTTTTTGTACGTCTCTGGCTTTTAACATACATCCAACAAGAGAGCCGCAACTGTACGAACCACAAGTCAATATGCTGTGGCAACGGTAATCTTTTTCTGGAGATGGCGTTCTGCCTCAAATTCGTTTCTCCCGGTAATAAAGAAGGGGTATGACACCTCCAATTCACCCTTTTGGGAGAAATATGAAAGAGATCCAACCAATACTGATTGATTTTCCTTACAACTATAACAAAGTGCATATACCTGATCTATGTTGCTGTCACATCCAGACTCTGGAGTACACGCCAGACGATAACAGAGGTCATTGTCTCCGGCATCGCATACATAGTCGACGGTATCCATGGACAGTATTTGTTCTTGTCCATTCATGGTCACTTTGATGGAACCATCAGTTGCATACACATAGGGTGATTCCCTTTCCATCTGGTTCAATGCTATCACCACCTCACCTAAGGCATCATGCTGATTCCTATAGAGGAAAGCCTCCCCTACCTTATTGGGTAGCATGTTGTCATCCGGTGCATACACATAGCCATGCTTGGCTTCATACTGAGAAAAGAACCCATCTGGAAGAGAAACAGCAACCTCTTCCTCAGGAAGAGCGGAGGGAGCCCCGCACAAACAGGCAATTGCCTGCTCTGAGTTCAGCTCTGCCCCAGAAACGAAGCACAATGAAGAGACAAGCAAGAGAACAGTAAGAAATACCGTGTGTTTTCTCATGTTGTTCATAATCGAACCTCCTGATCTATACTGTAGATATATGCATCTTACAGATCAGGCATCTCAGAGATGCTACAAACACCGTTACAGGAAACGTCACAATTACAAATTTACAAGAACTAACTTGGTTTTCTGAAGAATTTTTTCCATCCGTGCATACTTTTCCAGTGGATGGAACAGTGGATTCACTGCCAAGAAGAAGAGACCAGGGTCATGGGCTTCAACTGCAATCTCAACCCAATCCAGAGCTGATTCATACTCTCCCAAACCAATAAATATCTGGGAGATAGGTATATAAGGATACACGGCACCCGACTTACTCTGTTGCAACTGCTCAATAACGGTATAGGCTTCATCGGTCCGGCCTTTCATCGCATAGCAGTATCCAATACCCACCAGGAATGCATGATTCCAAGAGAGCGGCATCTCCTTGTTAGGATCTATATCTGCAAAGCATCTCATGGCAGCATCAATATTCCCACGGATCATGTGAATATGGGCATGTAGTATCTGATCGAGTGGAGGATCGGGATAGAGAATGAAGTGTTGCCTTACTACCTCTTCCGCCTTCTGAAACTCATGAAAAACAAGATGCAGCCAGAATCGGATCTTGAAATTATGATGATTCACAGGATCCAAGGCATTCACATACTCAGAAAACCTGCGGGCTTCCTCATAGCGGCCAGTCATGATGCAGAGCTCTGCATAATCTCGCAGCGTTCTGGTGTTGTTCGGTCTAAGCTGCAAAGATTTTTGAAAGAGCTCCTCTGCCCTATCGAAATCCCAATCTTTCTGCACAGCAATATTTCCAAGGATGGTCAAGGCTGTTGGTTCCTCTTCATCAATTTCAAGTGCTTTTCTCGCCACTTTCTCGGCTTCCTGTAACTTGTCTGTACGATTAGGGAAACAAATCCCTTTATCACTGTAGGCTAACAATGCAGAACCAATTCCAGCCCATGCTTCCGCATCAGAAGGATCCAGTCGTACAGCCTCGCTAAATAATGCAACTGCCTTCAGGCAAACTCCCTCCTCATCAATCCTCAAAAGGTGTTTTGCCTGCAGCTTCAACTTGCTGTTGAATGTAGAGACATGCCCAGTATTCTGATTTTTTCTCCCTTGCTCAGTTTTTGGTATTTCGGGGCCGGTGGTCGGGGAAAAATGCATATTGATCGCATCACCAATATATCGGGCAGCAACAGCTGGGTTATCTGTATGGGGAGAGAGGGTTATTGTCTTTATTGCGGTTACTTCATCAGGTTTTGTCTGCAAGAGTCTTGCCTCAATCATCAGTGAGGTCTCATCGCCACGACAAAAACCTTCGATAATATAATCGGCCTGGAGCTCTGCTGCTATGAGTGACAACCGCTTACCGGAATCCTTATAGGCCAGGGTGGAGGTTCTGGAGATGATTCTCAGATGCGGTACCACTGCAAAGTAGTCCTCCAATGCCTCCATCACCATATTGAGGAAAAGCAGTACCTCATGATTCTCAATATCAACTCTATATAAGGGAAGTATTGCCAGTCTTGGAGCATGGGTATTATCCATGATGGATAAACGCTCTTTTCGGATCTCCCCAGTTTTAATTCGTTGCACAAGCGCTAATGTTTCATCGTCAACTTCAGTCTCGAATTCATCCCACATGATAGTTCTGCAGGTATCGTACTGCTGCAATGCAAGTTTCCTCTCTCCTCGTAGTGCATGTATATACATGACTGCCCTATGTCCTTCCTCATCGAAGGTATCGAGGTGCAAGTAAGCACGTGCATGTCCCAATGCTGAGAGGTAGTCACCATTCTTTATCTCGGTTTCATACATTGATCGTAGCAGTTGCTTATACTCGTAAAACACACTCTGTTCTTCCTGTATCTGCCATGCAGAAAATCTTGGGGATGCACTGATAGAGAATCCCTTCAGGAACCCACCTTTCCAAAGTCCTGCAGCCTCGCGCATGGCGGACAGGTCTGGACCACTTTCAAGAATATTTCTGAAGAAAAGGAGGTCACAACTAACATGGGTGGTATCGAGGTACAGGACATCCCCCTCTGATTGCAAGAAAGTACCCTGTAAATGAGCTTGAATTTCAGATAGTACTGTACGCAATGAACCCATCGCTCGAGAAGCACTGCTATCTGGCCAGAATAAGTCAGCCAGCTCTTCCCTCGTAGCTCTTCTTTCAGTACAAATTAGATAGCTCAACAGAGCTTTGGATCTTCTTCGAGCGAAGGATACCTTCCGAGAATCTACGCTGAACCTTGGTGAACCAAGAAGTTCTACGTACAAAGTACTCATCTGATGATCCTTACCAATCCGTCTTGCTTTTACCTTACACCCAAATTACAGAGGAATCTAGGGTTATACACCTATCTCACTTGAAGGTAATGTATTCACTTAGCAGGATTTTGGAACCACTGATCGCAGAATCAGCTAGTCTTCGAGCTTTATCAGGCGGGTTTTGGAAAATTCGTTGGTGTCCATCTCAAGATGGTTTGCGAGATTTTCTATCGCTGATACCATCGCGTTCAGTGCTTCATCTGGTACATTCTCCAGTAGGTTGAACATTTCCTTATACCCTAATTCCAAGAGACCCTTGCTTTTATGGACATAGAAATCTCTTCCATATTCCGATGGTCTTAGAATAACTTCTTTTCGGTTATCTTCTTTTCGATATCGTTCAGCTAGATTTTGTTCAACCAGTTTCTTTACATACTTTGAGAAAGTACTTTGAGGCATACCAAGGTATTTAGAAAGCTCTGCCATCTTAAGAGTTTCATCCTCGTGCTCGATGATACACTCCAAGACCTGCCAGCTTTGTGCTGAAAGGGTTATCCCCTCTTCTCCACCCAATTCAATATTATATCCACGAACGTATATGTTGGCATATCTGATCAATTGTCCGACTAGGTTTCTATAACGTCCCATCCAGGTCAATTCCATGAAACACTCCAAACTGTATGAACTCTTATGAAGGTTCTTTCAAAAATAATTACAATCTAAGCATATTTCAACAGAGTATACCATACCCACTGTTTCTTAAAACACAAAGCCATAGCACCATGAACTTGTCAGAGTACTATGGCTAGAACGTTTGAATAAAAACCAATCTACAACATAACTGCAAAAGAACCAGCTGCAGCTAAGTACCACACAATAAACAGCGTGACTATACTGGTGCCTACATAAACCCTACCCGTTTTACGGAAGAAGTAGGTGTATAAACAAGCAACCAATGGCCACAAAACCAGCAACGGCAGATAGTATATTCCACCCATCCCAGCAGCAGTTTGTGTCAATGGATCGGCGCCAAAGATAATGGAACCTCCTGCAATAATTGGGATATATAACAATAATAACCAGATTGCTGCGCCAAGAGTCAGTACAACCGAGTTGATAAGCATCTCTTTTCCCAAACTGAGCTTTCCATTTCCAGGTCTTTGAAAACCAGCAAACGATATTCCTTGAGGAATAAAGAATATTGAGAATGGTACAAGATAGCCAAGAAAAGCCAAGAATCGTTTTCCTGTCAGCGGCAGCAGTGTTAGTACCCACGCCCTGAAGTCAACATGCCATACAGCATCAACGAATACCAACAATAGGTATACAGGGACCAAGATAATGACAGCCAGCAAGAACGATTTACGGATTCTTGTCCAATTGAATGTCTCTGTGGTATCGGTGAGTCCATACTGAACCAAACCTGCTCCTCGTTTTTTCAGTACCAAGAAATGCCCTGCAACCAGAAGGATTATACTGATGATTCCTACGAGAATCGACCAAACCATATACACATTCGTGAAGTTTTGGGGCCAGATTCTGTTTGGGGCGATCCAAGGAACAAAAAACATATTGTTCCATACAAATAGATACAAAAGAGGACCAAGTGAAGTGGTAATCAGTGCACCTATCCACCACTCTCTCTTTCTATAACCACGATACTCTGGTACTTCCTCCTTGAGTTCCTTGAAATATCTTGATTCAAGCAACAGAGACCCCATGGGGAAAAGGAATAGCATAGCTCCAAACAAAGCAAGGGCGGTACCAACAAGCTTGATTGGCCAGATTTGTTTGTTTTGAGAAAGACCAGTTCCACCTTCCAACGTAAGCTGCATCCACTCCAATGCATTCTTTATTGCAGGTATTGAATCGGTTGAACCCGCATGATTCTCCCATGGTTGGTAGAGAATTCTTGCAGTTCCATCCTCAATCGAACCATAGATCTTCTCAATTTCAATTGGGTCCTCAGTCCCAAACAGGGGCTGTAGCACAGGGGATACGGGTGCATCCGAGCCCTTTCCAATGAATATCATGACACCCAATTCAGTAACAGTACCAATGTTGAATGCAGCATTCTTCACATACTTGGCAGCTGAGAGATCCATTGAACCAGGTGCATTGACCTCTGATTCCATAAAAAAGACTGAGGAGTACCCATCTGGGTTGGAGGTGATCGCTCCCATTGCACCTGCAAAACCTCCTTGTGACATCCCTACGATACCAATATTTTCTGTATCAACGTTTGGAAGACTTCGCAAATAAGCTAGACCTGCAGGTCCACCAGCACCGTGGTCGAGATTTTTACCGGTTGACCGCCCATGGCCACTCATATCCATGGAAAGCACTATATACCCTCTACGAGCAAACTCTAATGCAGTATTTGCCATGTGATTCTTTTGATTATTCAATCCATGGATCGCCAGAATTGCTGGAGCCTTTCCTTCAATATTCCTCGGTGTATAAAGATTCCCACTCACCTTGAATCCTGGCTCTTGCCAGATTGCTACTTCCTCTACCTTTGCTTTTCCCATTCCTGAATTCACCCAACTGCCTAGGAAGCTTCCCCCAACCATCAAGACAATGGCGAGATACAGGATTGTCCGAGTTTTCCTAGTGTTCATAAGGCCTCCTTTTTGTTCTGTAGAATTTTTATTCTTCCTGTAGATAGTATAAGGTGTGTAATATTCCTTTTCAATCAATAATTCTATGGATTCAGGATTTTGGTATAGAAGCTGAAGTTATATTCACTACGCATTCTATTAGTTAACAACTTATCAATGTATGTATGCATCTGCTTCTTGACCCTTGCATCCCTCATTTTCCCACTAACATATTGGAACTATCCATTTTGGATGACTCCAAGTATGAGCTGACATGAGAATCACTCGACAAGGATAAGCAGGAAACAGAGAAGGATCCATTTTATATTGCCCAATACTTTATTTTGTACTATTATTATACAACTCTTTATAACAAATATATTTTTTTACTCTTAATGATATGGATTATTCAGTATTCACCAGATTCTCATGTTGAATTTCTACTATTCCGGTAGTATATTTTAAAGACATACAGACGTTATTTTTTGTTTAAAGAATGCTGTAAGTACGTACACTCACTATCGGAGGAAAAGTATGAGTAAAAAGATTTTTCATGATCCAGACCCTGCAGAGACGAAAGATTGGCTGGAGTCGTTAGAGGGTGTCATAGAGCATGAAGGCGATCAGAAAACTGATTATTTGCTTTCAGAACTTACCCAAGTTGCACGTAACAAAGGTGTTACCACATCCCCTGGGGTTATTAGCCCCTATATCAATACAACAAACCTAGACAGCAATGCGGTCATTCCACCGGAAGAATCGCTTATTGCACGAAATGTATCAGCATTTGTTCGATGGAATGCCATGGTAATGGTAGCCAAGGCAAATGAAGATGGAAAAGGATTGGGCGGGCATATCGCCAGCTACTCATCCTCTTCAGCAATGTATGAAGTAGGCTTCAATTGGTTCTTCAAGGGACCAGAATCCGAACACGGCGCTGATATGATCTACTTCCAAGGTCACTCCTCTCCTGGCATGTATGCCCGGGCCTATATAGAAGGACGACTGAGCGAAGAACAACTGGAACATTTCAGACAGGAGACAGGGGGCAAGGGACTCTCTTCCTATCCACACCCCTACCTGATGCCGGAATTCTGGCAGTTCCCAACCGTTTCGATGGGCCTTGGTCCTTCGATGGCTATCTATCAGGCACGATTCATGAAATATATGGAAGACAGGGGCTTGAAGGAAAGTGGAGACAGGAAGGTCTGGGTCTTTATGGGAGACGGAGAGTCTGATGAGCCAGAATCACTTTCAGCACTCTCGCTTGCTTCCAGGGAGAAGCTTGATAACCTTATCTTTGTGGTTAACTGCAACCTGCAACGTCTCGATGGACCGGTTCGTGGTAATGGAAAGATAATCCAGGAACTTGAAGGAAAGTTCAGAGGTGCTGGGTGGAATGTAATCAAGGTTATCTGGGGAACTGAATGGGACGCCATCCTTGAGAAGGATACCAAGGGTATTCTCCTGCAGAAACTGGCAACCATGGTTGATGGTGAGTTCCAGACCCTGCAAGCTAGAGGCCCAGCATATCTGAGAGAAAAACTCTTCTCTGGAGATGAGTACCTTGAATCGCTTGTTGAAGGGATGACGGATAAGGATCTTTGGCAGTTAAGCCGTGGAGGCCATGACCCCAGAAAGATCTACCAGGCATTCCATGCAGCAACAAACCACAAGGGAAAACCTACGGTCATTCTGTTCAAGACCATCAAGGGCTTTGGCATGGGCAGCGGAGAGGGTGCTATGGGTGCTCATAACCTGAAGCACATGGAAGAGAGCGATCTTCTCGCCTTCAGGGACCATTTCCATGTACCCATTGATGATGAACAGGCAAAGAGTATGGTGTTTATCAAACCGGATCCTGAGAGCAAAGAAGGCAAATTCCTTGCCAGGCGCCGCGAGATAATGGGAGGACCTGTACCCTACCGCCATAAGGATGGCGAAAAACTGACGGTCCCCACAACCAAGAGCTTTGAGGATATGCATGCCTCCACTGGGGAGAGAGAACTTTCCACTACCATGGCCTTTGTCCGCCTGCTTACCAAGCTGGTTAAGGACAAGAACATAGGAGAGAGGATTGTACCCATTGTCTCTGATGAAGCCAGAACCTTTGGCATGGAGGGCCTCTTCAGACAAATTGGCATCTATGCACCGGATGGCCAGCTGTATGAGCCGGTTGATAAGGAATCATTCCTGTGGTATCGAGAAGACAAGAAAGGACAGATTCTCGAAGAAGGAATCTCTGAGGCCGGTGCGATGTCCTCGTGGATAGCAGCAGCCACAAGTTATGCAAACCATCAGGTTTCGATGATCCCCTTCTTCATTTTCTATTCCATTTTCGGTTTCCAGCGAGTAGGTGACTTCATCTATGCTGCTGGAGACAGTCGTGCAAAGGGCTTCCTGATGGGAGCAACTGCAGGAAGAACCACCCTGAACGGGGAAGGATTGCAACATGAGGATGGTCATGGACTGCTCTTGGCATCCACCCACCCCACCTGTCAGGCATATGACCCTACTTTTTCCTATGAACTTGCTGTGATCATCCAGGATGGAATGAAGCGTATGTATGAGGATGATGAGAACATCTTCTACTACATCACACTGATGAATGAGAACTACACCCATCCAGAGATGCCCAAGGGGGCTGAGGAAGGGATCAAGAAAGGTGCCTATCTCTTCCGGAAAGCAAAGAAGAACAAGAATCCTGTCGTGCAGTTGATGGGAAGTGGAACAATCCTTAGGGAAGTCATAGAAGCAGCTGAACTCCTGTCAAAGGACTTCGGTGTGGAGTCTGACATCTGGAGTATCCCCGGGGTCAATGAACTGCACCGTGACGGTGTTGAGGCAGAGCGATACAACCTCACCCACCCAGAAGGCAAGGCCAAGATTCCGTATCTGACCAAGGTGATGGAAGGACATGACGGTCCAGTGGTGATAAGCACCGATTATATCAGGGCATATCCTGAACAGATCAGGAGACTCATTCCCAATTCCAAGGTTACCATTCTTGGTACTGATGGATTTGGAAGATCTGATTTCAGACATGCACTGAGGACCTTCTTTGAGGTTGACAGGTACTACATTGCAGTTGCAGCGCTGAAAGGCCTTGCCGATGAAGGTACCATTCCTGCCAAGAAAGTGAGCGAAGCGATCAAGAAGTATGCTATCGATGTCGACAAGCCCAATCCATTACTGAGTTAAGGAGAGATACAGTATGGCAACAAAACAAATTCTAGTACCAGATATCGGGGATTTCTCTGATGTACCAATCATTGATGTTTACATCAAGGTTGGTGATGTTATCGCGATCGATGACTCAGTAGTAGCGCTTGAAAGTGAGAAGGCTGTCATTGACATCCCCTCTCCCTTTGCAGGAACCATAACAAAGGTTCTGGTCAAAGAGGGAGACGCTGTCTCAAAGGACTCTCCGGTAGCTGAGATTGAAATCGAAGCTGAAGGTGAAGAGGAACAAGAGAAGAAGAGTACTGAGGAAAAGCCTAAAAAAGAGCAGCCAAAAGAAAAAGAAGAAGTAAAAGACCAAGAAAAGAAGGTTGAAGAAGTCGTAGAACCACCCAAGCCCGAACAACCGACACAGCAAGTTCAACAAGAAGAAAAACCGGATCTTGTCAATGAACAGGCTCCTGGTGCTGTATACCATGCAACCCCTTCCCTACGCAAATATGCAAGGGAACTCGGAGTTGATCTCGCAAAGGTAAAGGGAAGCGGGCCCAATGGTCGTATCCTGCATGAGGATGTGCAGGCTTTGGTGAAAAAGGCACTGAGCGGTGGTGGTACTCCGGCTTCCTTCGGCAAGATTGAGCTGGAAGACTTCTCAAAGTACGGGGAGGTTGAACGTAAGAAGCTTACCCGTATCCAGAAAATATCGGGACCACATCTGCAGAAAAGCTGGCAGATCATCCCCCATGTCACCCAGTATGACGAGGCTGATGTCACCGATCTTGAAGCATTGAGGAGAACGATCAAGGAGGAGATGAAGAGAAGTGAAGACCCTGTGAGTATCAGCATCCTCCCCTTCATCGTTAAGGCTGTTGTTGCAGCATTGAAGAAATTCCCTGAGATGAACGCTTCCTTTGATGAAGACAGTGGTGAGTTGATCCTCAAGCACTACTACCATATCGGTATTGCGGTCGACACCCCCGAGGGCTTGATCGTACCGGTCCTGAAGGATGCAGACAAGAAGAGCGTTACAGAGATTGCAAGGGAGCTTGCAAGCATCAGCCAGCGAGCCCGGGACAGGAAGCTGAAACCGGAGGACCTCTCAGGAGGATCGTTCAGTATCTCAAGCCTTGGAGGGATCGGGGGTACTGGATTCACTCCCCTGATCAATCCACCGCAGGTTGCAATCCTTGGAGTCTCAAGACTTGCAAAGAAGCCGGTTTGGAATGGCAAGGAGTTTACGCCCCGAGACGTTCTACCCTTCTCAGTAGCCTATGACCATCGAGTCATTGATGGTGCTGCCGGGGTTCGCTTTACTACGTATCTCGCATCCCTTTTGGGCGATTTGCGACGAGTACTACTCTAAGGAGGTGGGTACAGATGCAAGAGAAGAAAACAGACTTTGTGGTCCTCGGAGGAGGACCCGGTGGGTATAGCGCGGCATTCCGTGCCGCTGATTTAGGTAGGAAGGTTACCATCATTGAGAAAAGTGCAGTACTGGGAGGGGTATGTCTGAATGTAGGTTGCATTCCTTCCAAGACATTGCTGCACATTGCAGAAGTAATCGAAGAGGCTGAGAAGCTGGCTCCCCTTGGAGTCTCCTTCGGAAAGCCTACCTTTGACCTGGAGAAGATCAGATCCCATAGGGATTCGGTTATTAAAACCCTTACCTCCGGGCTGGACTCACTATGCAAGGCCAGGAAAGTCGAACGTATTGTTGGAGAAGGGTCCTTCCTCTCTGATAATGAACTGAAGGTAGTGACAGAGAAGGAAGAGCTGAAACTTACCTTCGAGGACCTGATCATCGCAGTCGGGTCCCGCTCGGTACAGATCCCCGGGATTCCTTACGAAGATGAACGAATCTGGGATTCTACCAAGGCTTTGGAACTCACGCACATCCCCGATCGGCTTGCGATCATAGGGGGAGGTATCATAGGTCTTGAAGTAGCTACCATGTACCATGCGCTTGGTTCAAAGATTACCATCATCGAGATGATGGATTCCTTGATACCCCCTGCTGACAGAGATCTCAAGCAGCCATTG
Source organism: uncultured Sphaerochaeta sp. (assembly GCF_963676285.1). Lineage (NCBI taxonomy): Bacteria > Pseudomonadati > Spirochaetota > Spirochaetia > Spirochaetales > Sphaerochaetaceae > Sphaerochaeta > uncultured Sphaerochaeta sp. The sequence continues at coordinate 178,544 of NZ_OY781062.1, read as the reverse complement.
GTGAAGAAACTCAAGAAGCAGTATGAAGCCATCTATACCTCCACAAAGGTGGAAAAGGTAGAAGCAAAGAAGGATTCACTTACGCTCCATCTGGCTGGGGATAAGGCTCCCTCCACCATCGATGCTGATGCTGTACTGGTTGCAGTGGGAAGAAAAGTCAATTCCGACCGAATAGCACTTGAGAACACGAGTATCAAGACAACTGGTCGTGGTTGGATTGAGGTGGACAAGAAGCTCAGGACCAATGTTCCTCATATCTTTGCCATTGGGGATGTTGTGGGAGACCCTATGCTCGCCCATAAGAGCAGTCATCAGGGCAAGGTGGCCGCTGAGGTAGCCTCAGGACAAGCATCAGCCTTCACTCCCATGGGAGTTCCCTCAGTTGCTTATACCAGCCCTGAAGTTGCATGGGTTGGCCTAAGTGAAAATGAGGCCAAGGAGAAGGGAATAGCCTACAAGAAGGGTTCTTTCCCTTGGATGGCAAACGGTAGGGCACTAAGTGCTGTTGCAGCAGAGGGGGTCAGCAAGGCGCTCTTTGATGAGAAGACAGGACGATTGCTCGGAGCTGGGATCTGTGGAAAGAATGCAGGTGAGCTTATCTCTGAGGCGGTAATTGCCTTGGAGATGGGTACAGTTGCCGAGGATATTGCCCTCAGCATCCATCCTCACCCTACCCTCAGTGAGACCTTTGCAGTTGCAGCAGAACTTGCAGAAGGTACAGCAACTGATACTCTGAACAGGTAAGCACAACAATCGGAAGCCCGCCCTACTATAAAGGACGGGCTTTCTGTGCTGTAGTCTTGGATGGACAATTCAAAGTGAGAATGGACTGATATGTTAATACTACCTTCTGGTTCTGGAACAAGATACGTCAGCTCATTGTGGTTATCATCATCGTGTACTACACTACCAATAGTTTTCTAGCAATAACTTCATAAGAAGGGATTAGATGTCGTTACATTATCCAACGCTGGGATCGGTGCTTCTTACAGTTGGAATTCTCACTTCCGTTATGATGATTTTCATCTGGCGATTATACCCTACATTACAGGGCACCAGCCTTTGGGCAGTTGGAGCACTACTGACTACATTAGGATTCTTTCCCATGTGGCTGGAACCAACGCTTGGCAGTATCGCCATTGTACTGAACAATATTGCCACAATTACCACTCCACTGCTTATCTTCGAGGGGGCCATCAAGTTCAAGGGTCTTCATCCTCTAGACTCTGTACGCGTTCCTTTTGAGATTCTGTTTGGAATAGTCTATCTTCTTTCGACTGTCTTGAATCTACATAATGCAAGAGGACGATATATGATCAATGATCTTCTCATGATGATTGTCCTTGCCCTGACCATCGTGGTCCTGCTATGGAAGGTGAAAGGGCTTGAACGTATTGTCTATATAATCATTGCAGTCACATTCGCCCTGATGTTTGTTGCCTTCTTCTTTCGATGGCTGTTCTCAATGCTTAACAGCGATTTCCTGAACGATCCCAATCAGGTGCTGACCCCCATAATCTTTTTCACGCTAGTCCCCTGGGCTATCGGTTGGTCATATGGATTTATTCTCATTATCAACATCAAGGGAAGACAGGCACTCTTTGACGCAGCCCGTACTGACGTGCTTACGGGATTGAACAATCGGTTATGGATGACCGAACAATTTGACGCTGCGCTCAAGGCTGCAACCACCAAAGGTACCTCTCTGTGTCTTTCAGTATTGGATGTAAATGGATTTAAAAATCTCAATGATGAGTATGGACACATGTTTGGGGATGAAGTGTTACGACACATCGGTAAGGTAATAAGAGAACGATTGACTGATGGGGATTCAGCCATCCGTTATGGAGGCGATGAATTCATCCTCCTCCTTACTTGCCCAACATCAGGTAACAACCTTACGCAGAAATTACAGCAGATTGTAGAGGCCGTTACAGAACCAATAACCATCGAATCTGTTGCCCTGAACCTATCCATAAGCTATGGAAATGCTCTCTATCCTAAGGATGGAACTACCAGTGATGACCTCTTCAAGGTTGCCGACAGCAGGATGTATGCACAGAAACGCTCTGCAATGCGATGAAAGTTACGGTGATTATACCGTAAGCAGTCTTTTGGACAACCAATAAAGTATAGGTAGCATAAAAAAGTTCTCGATACCCTTTCCGTTTACTGATATTTTTAGTAGCTTCTAAAAATACAATCTTTTATCTCCTATATACATCCATTAAATTTGAATGATATCGAAGGTTGTTTTTATAGAATCATGTCATGGTGGTAATACCACGCTGGCTTTTGTTTCATGAGAGGAATAACAGGTTGTAATCTATTTGTAAGGTGGCTATTTTTATGCAGATTTCTGACAAGCATGTAGTAAGTATGAACTACACATTGAAAAACGACCAGGGAACAGTTCTTGATACTTCTGAAAACCGTGAACCGCTTTCTTTCATCGTCGGTTCCGGAATGATCATTCCAGGGCTGGAGAAAGAACTGCACGGTAAAGAAAAGGGAGACAAGGTATCAGTAACCGTTGAACCCAAGGATGGGTATGGTGAGTATGATCCTTCCCAGACTGTCGCAGTTTCCAGGAATCAGTTTGCTGAAGGAACTGAAGTCAAGGTGGGTATGACTGTTCAGGCTCAGAGAGAAGACGGTCAAGTACAGCTACTGACCATTAAAGAGGTTGTGGATGACACCATTACATTGGATGCAAACCACCCTCTTGCTGGAGAAACACTCCATTTCGATGTGCAGATCGAAGATGTCCGTGAGGCTACAGAGGAAGAGATTGAACACGGTCACGTACACTGATCTGTTTTCTGATTGATTCTTTCAACCAACTGAATCACATATCCAAGACCGTCGGTATACAGGAAGTATTACCTAGCTGACGGTCTTGTTGTGTGATTGTTCTTTGATTGATAGATATTGAATCCAAGCAGTTAATTCATCATTGATGCAATTCTTTTCGACGACAACACATACCCTTTTATAATATTGATCAGCAAGTCAATTAGATTTAGTAAGCTAGTCTACTATACAGTCAGTTTTCCTATCCGAAGGAATTGCAGATACACCACGGAACACAAATTCCTACTAAAATATGTTCAAGGCACTCATTCAGTCTTCACAAGGCGAATTACACCATCAGAGACATAATTATTCTTAATGTAATGAAGCCAATAAATGAAAATATTCATTCTTGCTTTTAGCGATTATTTTTTACTTCGCGCGCTTGTTTTTATGTTATACTATTAGCGATATTAATCACTATCGGAGGTAATATGAAAAAGCGTTTTCTTCTCATTTCACTATTGGTACTCTTAACCTTGGTCCTCTCGAGTTGCACTACTACTACACTATCTACAAAGCAACCTTTCTCTGCGTCGGTATCTTTTCCAGCAGAGGGAACTTACCAAATCCTAGGGAGAGTGGACTTTGCTCCTTCTCAAGGATCGGCCGGATATATAGATTTTCTAACATATGCCAAAACCCTCTATCCTGATACCGATGATATCGTCAATATCATCGTTGATTCAGAAAATTCCTATGAAATGACGGCAAGTCCCTACGGAAATGATTCTAGATTGGTTTCCTCATCGTATATGATGAGTGGCATTGCTATCGCTTATACAGAATATGAGAATTTATTATAGATAATCTTGAATATTTTCCTTGAAAGTATGATAAGTAGCCCCAGGAAAGAGAGTTTCTTTTAGGGCTATTGTCTTCTAGATGAGTGCAGCCGCTCACAGTGGAAACTTTAGGTTTTAGGAACACTTTCAATGTTTCTACAACTCTTCCTGAGCTTGTGATACTATTACTTGTGCGTCACTTCTCTTCATGAATTCTCCTTGTGCGATGTAGTTATCAACACATTAGAGAGTTCTTGGGGGAAGTGGCAATTATTTAGTTGTCCTAAGCTGGAAAGTTTTCTGTTGACTTACAGGGCAAAAATTCAACTGACTCTTACAACACAAACCATGATTATCAGATTCATTGGTACCCATGCAGAGTATGACAAGGTAAATGCGGAGACAATTTGATGAAACCAAAAGTATTAAAAAATGATCTCGAGTATGAGATGGCTCTCAATCATGTCGAATCTCTAATGGAACAACCTGAAACTGCAATAATCAATGACGAGATTGAACTATTTACTACATTAATCTCAATATATGAAGAGGAAAATTTTCCTATTGATCTGCCAGATCCAATCGATGCAATTTTGTTTGTAATGGATCAACAAGGACTATCCAGAAAAGATCTCGTTCCCATCATTGGTAGTCAGAGTAAGGTATCTGAAATTTTGAACAGGAAACGCCCGCTCAGTCTTTCTATGATGAGAAGACTTCATGAGGAATTGAATATTCCAGCAGCAATTCTTCTTCAAGACACACAACAGCAACAGATTCCTATAAAGCATTTCAGGAATGATGATTATCCTGTTTTCGAGATTGAATGTGTTTTATAGTTTACGTATATAGAGAACTATGCTCTGCTATGAAAAGAAACCAACAACCCCAAACTACATAACACCCTATTTCTCATATTATCACTTTCTAGCACACAATTTATTTCATTCAGCCCTCCCACACTCTTGCCATTCTCACATTCCAGGATGATAGTTATAGCATAGCTATTGCGGTAATACTTCCCATTTGGGAAAAGGAATAAAGCTATGCAAAGAGATACCTTTCATACCCTGATTATACTGGTCCTTGGCATGCTACTTCTTTTATTCTCCTGCACGACTACCTCCACAGACGAATCTATGCATGAAATAGAAAGTGAGGCCATCTTTCCCGTTTCAATTGAGGATCTTTCTACTACTGCACCTGAAACTGAGGCACCAATTGCTGCTCTATATGCACCTGATGAACAACAAACTTCGATTGCACAATTGGTAAAACCCAAGCGAGTTTTCCGGTATGGAGATGTTCCTCGTTACGGTGAGTATCTTATTGTAAGCAATGAAACCGGCTACACACTGGTACAGCTTGATATATTCAATGAGAGCATGTACCACTCAAGTGACCAGATGGATAATCTGTTAGAACCGGAAGCTCTGATTCACCACGGTCAACAGAGAATAGCACTATGCAAGTTCCCGTTATTGCAACAAGCCTTAGAGCAACAAGGAACAGAATCATACTCTGTCAATGCAATCGATATCGATGGAGATCGTTATAGCTTCTCATGGTTACCTGAAACCGATTCATGGAATATTGAGATCACTGAAGATGAACTCACCTTCTCTTTGGAGGATATAACAATCCCGCCCCCACAAGGAGACTACTTTCTCATCACGAATGGGACTGAGTATCCCCTTAGTGCACTCTATGTCATAGATCCCACTAAGAATAATGAAATTGCGAGCACCAATCTCTTGGGTGATATGATACTCCTTCCAACACGTATCGTTCACATAGCAACTGATGATGTTCCCTGGATAGCCGATCAGTTACCGTTTGATACATATGGCAGGGTTGAAATTCGAGCAGAAGATACCGATGGTGACATATACAAAAGACTGTGGTTTCCCACAACGGATATCTGGAATATTGAATTGACTATCGCAGACCTCCAGTATGATGTCTCCCTTGATACATATGAGCTGTATGTGGAGAACAATACCAGCTTTGATATTTGGTACCTCTATCTTGCCACTGAAGAATACTATGATGTATATCCATTCGGAGAGGATCTGCTAGAGGATAGCATCCTTTATGCCGGTGATAATACATATATCAATCTCTCTCAGTTCTCCCATCTGAATGAATTATTGGCTTCCGATATCGATGAACCATTACATCTTGTTGGTCTCGATCTGGATAATGAGGAATACCACTTGCTTTGGTCACCTCATGATGATGGTTGGAGTATTGAACTGACCAATGAGAACTTCAATTCAGAGCCTTTGCCAGACGCCCCTTATGGCTATGCTACTCTCCTTGCCCGGAATCGTACTGGTGAGGATATTTGGTATCTTTACATGGTTACCGATGCCATGGCTGCACTCCAAGATAACAGTTTAGACGTGTTGGGTGATATTATCTGGCGAAGTGAAGATACACAAGCTCTTGTCCCAGAGTCGTTCTCTTGGGTTATCAGCTGGCTTAGCGCATATCCCGACGGATCCTTGATGCTTATAGCAGAGACATATGATGGAACGATCTATACTCGCTCCTGGAGTCCTCAAACTCATGGCTGGCTTATTGATCTTTCATCAGAAGATCTACTGAAAGAAATGTGAGTGGTACTGCCTGGTGATAGACATCGTAAGCCTATAAGAAAATCTAAATATGCAAGCGTCGGATGAATATCTTCATAAAGAGGAAATTGTAGAGCAAATTTCAAAATGCTAAGCAATACGTATGAATATACACGGAATTATGCATAACCATTCATATCAGGTGGCACGACAGTCAACCAGATGATTTTCTCTCCAGGATGACGGAGAGAATCACCCCCAAGGCAAGTCGATAGACGCACCAACGCATCCCTTCTTCGTTGGAGGGGTGTCTTCAATTCCTTTGATTGTGGCTAGGATACCCTCTGTGCCTTGTGTTGCTCATACAGGATCAGCACATTCCGCACCTTCTTCATGGTGGTGAGGAGAATGGCCAGAGCGATCTCATACCGGGCGTGGGCTCCCCGCTTGTAGATGATGTCGGGAAGGAACCCGTCCTTGAGCTCGCCGTTGGTCCTCTCCACGGTGGTCCTGGCGGCATACCGCCTCTGGGAAGCGGGGTCCAGGGGGTCGGCGACCACCCCCTTGTAGGCCCTGCGGTCGATGATCGCCTTCCTTCCTATCATGTCGACATAGTCGTTGATCACAGGGCTGATGTACCCCTTGTCGAGCAGTACATACAAGAAATCGGTGGTCTTCCTTGCCTTTTTCATGAGGGGGACTGCGACCTTGCTGTCATGGACCGAGGCCCCGGTCACCGCGAAGCTCACGGGCACCCCGTAATCATCAGTGGCAAGATGGGCCTTGTAGCCGATGAACCATTGTTTCTTCCCCTTGGAATTCTGTTTCGCGGTAATGGAACAGCGCATTTCCAGTCTTTCCATCGACTCCCCGAAGGATTCCTGCAGATAGGCAATCCGTTCTTGCTCCAGCCTGGCCTGACGCTCACGATACTGTTGTTCCTCCAGCGATCCCTTCGCCTTGCGTCCTCTCTTCTCGTTGGCCTTGGCTTCCGGTGCCCTGGTCTTGATGGGCTTCTCCCGTGCCCCGATGGTGGTGCTGTCTATGCTCAGGTGTCCGATTGCCAGCCTGTCCATTGATGATGTATACGCCTGTATCACCCGTTCATGGAGGAGTGAGGGGTCGACGATCCTCTCCACTTCCCTGGAAAGCCTGCTCACACTCGCCTCACTGGGTACCCTGTTGATTCCAAGCATGTCCTTCAGGTTCCCGTTCTCACGCAGGAGCGACAGTGTTCCCTTCACCGTCCTTACCTGGTGGTGAAGCTTGAGCAGCATGATGCCCAGTATCGGCAGCAGGTCGTAGCCGAGCCTTCCCCTGCGGTGGCTTCTGTGCAACCTGTGCAATTCATCGGGGGTGAGCAGGGACTGCACCCCCTGATAGTATTGCAGGAACTCAAGCTCCCTCTCTGAGGGTTCCCGGAACAGGCAGGGTGAAAAGTCTTCATGGGAGAACAACAGGGATTGCAGAACTAGTGGGGTTGGTGTAGTATGGTGCATAAGAAGGACCTCTTTTGTTTGTTTTTTGTGGTAATTAAACAATAACAAAAAATGGTCCTTTTTTCTATATCCAACAAGCAAATATTAATGAATTCAAGGAAGATTCCTGTCAGTCACATGGGCCAGCAGCAGATATGGGGTATGTGAGTGATGGTTTTGTATACTTATGCATTACTAGGTTCCTGAAAACCCATTTTGCAATTGGCTCTGTATGTCATTTATTTCTCTCCTACACAAGATTGTTCTTTGCTATCGTAACAATACCGTACATATCTTCTTTGATATCTCGAGCATTATAGCTTACAATCATAGCAAAGAGGGAGCTATATGATTGGATTTATTATCATTGCAGCTATTGCTGCTTTAGCCTTTGCCGCAATCAACTATTATGGGGTGAAAAGAAAGGATTCAGGAACACCAGAGATGCAGCAAATTGCAGCTGCCATTCAGGAAGGAGCAAGAGCTTTCTTGGTGCTTGAATACTCCGTTATTGTAAAAGTTGTGATTCTCATTGCGATTCTACTGGGTATTGTTGTATCCCCCAGTAGTGCCATAGCTTTTGTATTTGGAGCTTTAATGAGTGCCAGTGCAGGATGGATTGGAATGAATATAGCGACAATCAGTAATGTACGCGTCTCCAATGAAGCTCGTAATACGAGAAATTTGGGGAAAACATTACGTGTGGCTTTTAGAGGGGGGTCTGTCATGGGGCTCTCTGTTGGAGGGTTTGCCCTTCTTGGACTCGCCATTGTCTATCTGGTATTCGGGGTTCTTCTAAAACAAGTCGCTCCTGAAAATCTTAGATTCCATACCAACTGGCTTGGTATTAGTGATATTCCCTTTACGATGACCATAAGCGCCTATGCTTTAGGTTGTTCTATCATAGCTATGTTTAACCGTGTTGGAGGTGGTATCTATACCAAGGCTGCCGATATGGGGGCTGACCTAGTCGGAAAAACTGAAGCTGGAATACCTGAAGATGACCCAAGAAACCCAGCAACTATTGCTGATAACGTTGGAGACAATGTTGGAGATGTGGCTGGTCTGGGTTCTGACTTGCTGGAAAGTTATGTAGGAGCACTGGTATCAGCGATGATCCTTGCTGCATATATCTATTTTTCACAGGGAGGGATAGAGGCAAGTCTTGTTGTTAAACTTATCTATGTCCCCCTCCTCGTTGCTGCTGTTGGAATTATCTCTTCAATGGTTGGCATTCTTTACTTACTGGTAAAAAAAGTGTCCTCCAACCCTCACAAGGAACTGAATGCTGCAACATTTGTCGGTGCAGGATTAACCATTATATCTTCAGGTTTTATCTCATATTTCGTATTTGCCGGTGAAGCCTTACATACCATAGGATTTGCACTCGGAGCATTTTCTCCTTGGGTATGCGCTGTCCTTGGTATTGTAAGCGGCATTGTAATTGGACAAATCGCTGAGTATTATACCAGTTATGATTTCAAGCCAACACAGAAGATAGCAGCAAGTAGCGCGGAGGGCGCTGCCCTTACCATTACCGAAGGAATGAGTGTTGGCATGATCTCTGTAATCGGTCCGGTTATCATCTTAGGGGCTGCAATTATTGCTGCAAATATTACAGCTGGCCTGTATGGCGTAGCCATGGCTGCTATCGGCATGCTCAGCTTTGTAACGGTTACCGTGTCTGTTGATACGTATGGACCGATTGCTGACAACGCTGGTGGCATCAGTGAGATGGCAAAACTTCATCCTGATGTTCGTGGCATTACTGATGAATTGGATGCTGTTGGAAATACTACTGCAGCAATTGGAAAAGGATTTGCTATCGGTTCTGCAACCCTTGCCGCTCTTTCTCTCTTTTCTTCGTATTTATATGCACAAGCCGGTGAACACGCTGTACATGGTGCCGCCATGATCTTAAATATGGTAAACCCTCTTACACTTGTTGGGGCACTGGTAGGAGGAGCTCTTCCCTATCTATTTAGTGGAATATTGATACAAGCTGTTGCGAATGCTGCACGAAAGATGGTGCAAGAGGTGAGAAGACAATTCAAGGCTGATCCTGGCATTATATTAGGAACAAGTCTTCCCGATTATAAAACATGCATCAGCATAAGTAGTGCGGGTGCTCTATCTGAAATGAAGAGTCCTGCTCTTATTGCCGTTCTCACTCCTCTTTTTACCGGATTCCTCTTTGGCGCTGAATTTGTTGGTGGACTATTGATCGGAACAACACTCTCTTCGGTCATGCTAGCTCTCTATACTGCCAATGCCGGTGGTGCTTGGGATAATGGCAAGAAATACGTGGAAAATGGGCACTTCGGTGGCAAAGGTTCTGATGCTCATAAAGCTGCCGTGGTAGGTGATACCGTTGGAGATCCACTAAAGGATACCGTTGGACCCTCTCTCGATATTCTCATAAAAATCATGGCAATTGTTTCGCTAATAGCTGTATCAATTTTTAGTAAGTATAACTTGTTTTCACTTCTCATGAATTAAATAAAAGGAGTGTCGGATGCATTATTACTATGTAGTATTTTCACCAATTGAAGCGCTCATTTGTAGTCAGTTAGAACCAAAGCCATTTGGAGCGTATATGGCAAGGGGATCAAAGAAAGGTTCTGCAGAACGCCTTATGTTTGCGGAGGTTGAGGGAGGATTTGGCAATTACTTCGATTGGGATTATGCAAAAGCCAAATGTGTGACGCATGCAAATGGAGAGGTAAAACACTCGCTCTATTTATCGATATACCGAGTGATCGAGCATATTCCTCTTGGGCAGTATAAGAATATCTACCTGGTAAATAAGGATGGGTCTACACTTCCTCTGGAAGCGGCTCCGTATAAAACGCCAAACAACTGGAGAGGATACGGGCTCTATAAAGAACACTGCCCTGTCCATCCTCTTGTTGTCAGTTCCTTGGAGCCACATATGTTGGCAGATTATATCATCAATGACAGAACAAAGAAAATTACCGTTCCTGCGATAATATTCAATGATATACGTATCATCGACTTCAATGAGAAGGAAGATACTGGCAATATCGGGGGCATGTATGAACGTGATCTTGATCACTTGAAAGATTGTATTGCCACTATCCAGAGCAATAAGGATAAGATCACCAAGACCGTGGATCGATCTTTTGATACAAAGTTCTCTTATCAGATAATTGATAATGGGTTCTATTTTGCGAAAGGTAAAGAAATCATCTTCTATCCCATGCTTTCACCGGAACAACTGAAAGAGGTCGATTACGACTGGGGAAAGAGTGCTAATTTTTTCTAATATCCTGATAAGAATTGGTATCACCATTACTGAAAGAAGCGCATTGATGATGAGGTTCTCTTTGAGAGCCTGAAGAGCTGTCAACTCTTCTTTGCATGAAGGAACATACTTACACTCATTTACTCTGCAGGGGATTCCATAGCTCCCCTATTTTCCTTGTTAATTCATATGTAGTGAATGTATAATGAGGTAACACTCACGTATAAAGGTTCTTTCAATGTTTCATAACAATAAGCAAATCAGTAAGCAACTCCTTATCATCATTTCTCTCATCATCATAAGTATTTTTGTTGGATGCGGTGCACAAGAAGATAAACGATCTCAAACCATCGAGGACGAAGGTATTATCGTTGGTTTTTCGCAGATAGGTGCTGAAAGCGCTTGGAGAACTCACAATACCCGCTCAGTGCAGGAAGCTGCCGCTGAACGTGGCGTGCAACTTGTGTATGACAATGCTGAACAGAAACAGGAGAACCAGATAAAGGCATTGCGTTCCTTTATTGCGTACCAAGTTGATGTAATTGTCTTTGTACCGATTGTAACCGATGGCTGGGACAATGTACTGCAAGAAGCTCGTGATGCCGGAATTCCTGTTCTGGTTACCGACCGGAAAATCGATGTGGAAGATCCATCCTTATATGCAGGATTTATTGGAACCGATAGCCTGAAAGAAGGCAGGAATGCTGGATTATTTCTATTGGATAAATTCAAGAACGAACGAGAACGATTCGACAAGACCGGAGACCATATCAATATTGTAGAGTTATTCGGCACAGAAGGTTCCTCGGTTGCGAACGGGAGAGCTGAAGGATTCAGGGAAGTCCTAGCAGAGTATCCAGAGTTCAAGATTGTTTACAGTAAATCGGGTGATTTCCTCCGTTCAAAAGGATACGAACTGGCTGTTGAATTCCTCGATATGCATGATGATATCGATGTTATTTATTCCCACAATGACGGAATGACCCTTGGAGCTATCGAGGCGATGGAAGAGAGAGGAATTGTTCCTGGTGCTGACATCGTCATTGTCACCATTGATGCACAGCAGGCAGCCATTGATGCACTTCGTGAAGGAAAGGTTAATTGTGTCATCGAGTGCAACCCAAAAACCGGCCCTGAAATCATAGAACTTGCTGAGAAACTCGCCGCTGGAGAAAGTATTCCACGCCTGCAATATGTACATGAAGAAGTGTTCTATGAAACCGATGACCTCTCCCTCATAGAACCTCGTGGGTACTAGCATGAAAAATAAGATATCGATTGTTGATAAGATTTTTTCTGTGTTTAAAAGCAGAAGCATAAAAGAGAGAATCAAGATATCCTATGTGATCATCATCCTTCTGATGATCACTCCTCCCGTTATCACGGTTTTTTCGTTTGTAGTCCAGATGACCCGCTATGACCTGATCATAACCAATGTCAGCAAGGCTAACCGTCTCAACCAGACAGTAAAGGAGGATATCTCCAACGAGATTTGGGATATTGTAGCAGGAAACAAAAAATTCGATGAAGGCAACCAGTATGCCATCATAGATGGGATCAATGAGAGTCTGGATGACATCATGAGAACGACTGAAGAGCGAGAGAACCGACAGATGCTTGAGGTTGCCGGTCGTGCGGTCGATACACTCAAGAGAAATGTTGACCGCCTGGGAAACCAGATGGCAAACCATTCTCTGGTAAGTGAAAATGAAGAAAGCCTCGATGAAATCAGAGGTGTTTCTGCCCTAATCTCAGACATCCTCCAGGATTTCATCGTTCGTGTTATAGAATCAGCAACGATCACAAATGAGCATCATAAGCGTATTACATTTGTACTCACGGTCATTCAGATTTTTACGGTATTCTTTGTTACGATCTTCGCTGTCTTTACCCAGCGTTCGGTGACAACCAGTATCAATACGCCGATCACAAGGCTTGAGAATCTGTCAAAGAAAATTGCTGAGGGAGATTTCACTGCCAGGGTGAAGCTTCCCCAGGTGAGTGAGCTTGACGGACTGACCGACAACCTGAATATCATGGCGGTAAAAATACAAGCCTTGATCGCAGAGAATGTTCGGGAACAACAAAACCTTCAGAAATCAGAGATGAAGGCGCTTCAGGCCCAGATAACACCGCATTTTCTCTATAACACATTCGATACAATCGTCTGGCTTGCCGAAGAGAAGAAGAATGATCAGGTGATTGATATTACCCGTGCTTTTTCCAGTTTTTTCAGGATCTCTCTCAACAAGGGCAAAGACTTCCTCACGGTCAGTGAGGAGTTTGAACATGTCAAAAGTTATCTTACAATCCAAAAAATCAGATACAGGGACATCTTGGATTATGAAATCGAATACTCGCCAGAGATGGTAAAGTGTCAGATATTGAAGTTGGTGCTCCAACCTCTCGTTGAAAATGCATTGTACCATGGGATCAAGAACAAGAGAGGTCGTGGCTTCTTGTCGGTGAAGGGCTGGCGTGAAAACAATCGCCTTTGTTTTTCCGTGGAAGACAATGGTATCGGGATGACGGAAGAGAAACTTGCAAATATCATGGAACAGATCAATGGTTCGGCCGATCCCGAGGATCTTAGCAATGTGTATGGACTGTATAATGTTAACAAGAGACTGGAGCTGTATTATGATACAAGCACGAAGCTTGAAATAACGAGTCGGTACAAGAAGGGCACAACCGTGTATTTCAGTGTTCCAGAGGTTGGATTCAATGTATAAGGTTTTTATTGCTGAGGATGAAATAGTAGTACGTGAGGGACTCAGAAATAGCATACAGTCGGGAACAGGCCCTTTTGTTCTCGTAGGTGAAGCATCTGATGGAGAGATGGCCTTATCCATTATGAAGGATGTGAAACCGGATATTCTGATTACCGATATCAGGATGCCGTTTGTTGATGGTCTGAGCCTTTCCAGAATTATCAAAAAAATATTGCCATGGATAAAGATAGTTATAATTTCGGGCCACGATGAATTTCAATATGCACAGGAAGCAATATCTATCGGTGTCGATGAATACATACTTAAACCTATTACCGCCTCAGATATGCTCTCTACTCTTAATAAACTGGTTGATAGGATTGAACAAGAGAAGCGACATCTCTCAAGTATAGAAAATCTGAAACTACAGGCCCAGTCCAATTCGGACCTGATCAAGGAACGCTGGCTGTGTGATTTGGTAACCGGAATTGTCAAGACCGAGGATGCGCTGGAGAAAGCTAGTGATATGGGCATAGATCTTATTGCTCATGGATACCTTGTAGCAATCATCAAGCTTTCCACCTCAAGCGAGAACTATTCTGAATTGATCACAGCAAAGATCCATATAAACAGCCTTATTGATAATCAGGAAGAGGTGTTATGTTTTTCTCAAAGCAGGGACTCATTCATCCTGCTGTTGAAGCAGCTTGTATCCGAATCACTCGAAGAGACTGCTTATACATTAGGACAGGCGATAAAATATGAGGTTGAACGAAACACGGACTGTATGGTAGCCATTGGGATAGGCTCGTTAGTGGAGAGGATCGGAAGCCTCTCTCAATCATTCGCCGAAGCTGAACAAGCTGTGAATTTTTCTGTGAAGACCGGTCAGAAACTGATCATCGGAACACATGACCTGAATGCCTTCTCCGAAATTGATTTCTTGAAACTGGACGGGAGTCCCATATCGGAGCGGCTGAAATATGTGAAGAAATCTGGTGTTGATGAGATCATTACCCAGTATATTACCATGATCGGGGACCACCCGTTCGAGACCACGCTCATAGGGTATTACCTTCTCTATGATCTTTTGGTTGCAATATCAAAGATCATTGATGAGTTGGGCGGTGTTTCCCAGGATGTTATTCCATGGTTGTCACAGAAAACGCAACTTTCTGAGATTGCAAGTTCAAAAGAGACTTTTTGTGAAGGGGTGAAATTGATCCTCGATACGTTCATCGATTTCAGGGAGTCCAAATCGGCAGGAAAGTATTATGAAATGATCCAGAAGGCAAAGCAGCATATTACCCTTCATTTTGCCGACCAGGATATTTCCCTGCATTCAGTGGCATCGATTGTAAACGTAAGTCCAAACCATTTCAGTACCGTCTTTTCGCAGGAGACTGGGGAGACCTTCATTGAATATCTTACACGGGTCCGTATCAATAAATCGAAAGACCTGCTGCTGACGACAGCGCTCAGAAGCGCAGACATCGCATATGAAGTAGGATTTGGTGATCCACATTATTTCAGTTTCATTTTCAAGAAGCATACAGGTATCTCCCCCCGGGAATTCAGATCCGGAGGAAAATGCCAGAATTGATGAAGCAGTCTCACTGTAGCCTTTACAGCTCTGAGTATTGCCATGTCAAAAAGGGTGCGGGTCACGTCCCCCCCTTCATAACCGCCTTGGCTATACCAATAACTACTATTTGTTCCAAAAGGTATTGGTGAAAATTTATAGATCATTGTCTTAACTACATTGTAAGATAAACATATTTTTTGTTTATCTTGACATACCGATATGGTTACATGATACTGTAAACAGTCCCCTAAAGGAGTATCGGTAATTATGATTATATCTTTTCAAATAAAAAATTATAGATCTATCCTGGACCTCACTCTCCCAATGTCATACGCGGAGAGGAAGGCACCCAATGGATACAAACAGATGGAACTGTTACCATTTCTCGAAGAGGGTGACGTCCGGACCATCCCGTGTCTGGCAATATATGGTGCGAACGCATCAGGAAAATCCAATATTATAAAGGCGCTCGCTTCGTTTGTCGGGATTATAAAAAACCGTTATAATCCGGAGATTATCTCCACCAACAAATTGCATCCCCAAGATAATATCACCTCATTTGCACTCGAATTTCTCAAGGAAGACAAGAAATTTCTTTATTCCTTGGAAGTGAACGGAGAGGCAATTGTTACCGAGAGACTGGTAAAGAATAACGAAGTTGTCTTTTCTATTGATAACAGGAATAGGTCATTCACAGCCATCGCAACCGATGTATATCCATCAAAGAAGCTTGATACCATATTTTCAGTTGAATGCTTGGATCAAAAACAACAGTTCAGGACTCCTTTCCTCTCTGTAGTGGGGAAGAACTATGCTGGCCTGAACGACTCCATGACAGTTGCATATGGATTCATCACCAATAACGTTGAGGTATATCCAAGCAACGATTTTCCATTTTCTTATGGACTGGACAGACTGACGAATACCGACTCAGGTATGGATCCACAAAAAGCTTTTAAAGATATTGTCACCATACTACGAAAACTTGATATCGATATCACTCGCATGGAGTACAAGAAGGACGAAATTGGAAAAGAAGTTAGTTCCTTTCCTGCAAGTCAGTATGAATTCAACATCTCAAACAAAATAATTACGGCAACTGAGATCAATTCGTATCACGAAGATATCTTTGGCAATGAGGTTCAGTTCAATTTTAACGATGAATCTTTGGGTACTCAGCGAGTTGCCTGTCTGCTTGGTATTGTGATCACTGCACTGAGAAAAGGAAACGTACTGGTAATCGATGAGCTGGGAAACTCTCTCCACCCCTACTTGTTTGCAGAAATTGTGAGGATGTTCAAAGATAAAAGATACAACATATCAAACGCACAACTGATTTTCACCACACACAATACAGATATCATGGAACAAGACATGATGCGTGTATCAGAGATTGGTATCGTTACCAAGACATTGAAGAAAGGGACTGTTTTCAAGCGGGTCTCTGACTTTGAAGGGGTGAGAAACGTGACAAACTTTAGGAAACAATATCTTGATGGAACCTTTTCTGGAATCCCTCATTCATATATATAGGGCAGAAGGTTCATTGATGTATAGAAGAAACCGTAACATAATCATCGTGTGTGAGGGAGCTTCAGAGAAAGCCTATATCCAGGAGCTGAACCGGTATCTTGAAGAAGAAGATATACCACTGCTGTGATTTTGCGAGGGAGCTGTTTCTATTGATGGATGAAGAAGCGTTAGAAGAGGATCGAAATAACTGACACTTTCCCCCTCCGAAACAATTCTTTGGGGGAAAACAAATGATTACCATCCGACGACCTAACAACTCTTCTGCTGTTACTGTTCTCTTTGCCCCTCAATCTGTTCTTTCCCTGACAGTCGTAGCCAAGGCGGAAGAGCTATACTGAATTTCTTCCTGTCACGAAGCGACATGATTACGCTTTGCAGCACAATGAAGAAATACAAGAGGAGTCCGCTTACCATAGCTTGCCAGTTAGATTGAACGCCTGCTGCTCGGATCAGCTCATTAATGATCAAAAGGGTCAATGTCCCTATTGGAGCCCCAAGCAGGTTCCCTACCCCACCATTAAGCAATGTACCACCTATGATAGCCGATGCTATTGCTTTCATTTCTGCTCCTGCAGCATTTCCGACATTGCCTGCTCCTGTGGTCATGATGTAGACAAAACCTGCAATACCGGCAGTCAATCCACTAATCACATACGTGATGAAGATCGTTCTCTTAACATTGATACCGAGCATCATTGCACTATGGGTATTTCCACCAACGGCGTATACATTCCGCCCAAAACGCGACCATTTCATAAGGGATGCAAGGATGACGAGAAGGACAATAAAGATCAGCGTACCTGGCTTTATTTCACACGGAATAAATACCCCCAGTCTGTTTCTTGTACCTAGCCATGCAATCACGATATCAAAATCCCTCAAACTCACAAATGCAGGCATGGTTACGTTGATCGGATCCTTATGGAGTGTAGTCAGGAGCCCTTGTGCCAAGAACAACCCAGAGAGCGTAATGATAAATGGTTGGATCTCAAGATAGGCAATAAGATATCCTTGCAGAATTCCAAATGCAATACCGATACCCAGCGCAACAAGGATGGCTCCCCCTATGCTTCCCATCCTGGATTCCAGATAAACTGCACAGGCCATTGTAACCAATCCGGTCACCGAACCAATGGAGATATCGATACCTCCTCCGATCATGACGATACATAAGCCGAGGGTCATGATGATCAGTGGTGCATTGAGGTTGAATAGGTCGAAAAATGTCTGAAATTGCAGAAAACTATTGGGGAAAGTGATGATTGCAAACAGGTACATCAGTACAAAGATGACCGCAGCTATAAGAAACAGAATATTTGAATTTGATAGTCTTGCTTTTGGTTTGATTACGTTCACAGATGCCATCCTATTCCCCCTGCTTCCTGGCTATATTTGTGGTGGAGATTGGTCCCTTTTGCTGGCTTGAAGAAAGTCTCCAGGAGCGGAACCTATCCAGATTCTTGCTCATGAAAGCCCTGACCACCGGAGAGGCAACCACCATAAGAATAATAATGAAAACAGCCTTGAATACCTTGATCATCGCTGGATCTATCTCCAACCTGAGTAGGGTCCTGTTCAGCATCTCTATCGTATAGGCACCAATAATGGAACCGGTAATGCTGAACTTTCCACCGCCCAAAGAGTTTCCACCGATAGCGACGGCGAGAATTGCATCCATCATGATCAGTTTAAGCAAGTTGACGCTGTCGTGACGTCCTGCCTTGTTCACGGCAATAAAGCCGGCCACTGCAGTACATATTCCCATGATCAAGAAGGTCAGGAATATGATTTTCTTCGGGTTGATACCGTTCAGACGTGCTGCGTTCGGGTTTATTCCAACAGTCTCTACATAGAGTCTGAGATTTGTGGTCTTGAATACCACTGCCACGATAGCGATGAATACAGCAGTAAGGATTATTGCTGTCTGCACTGGTACGCCCGGTATTACCGTACCTATTTTATTCGATATATCGTTAGCCAGAATGGGAGAGAGTTTCCCGTCAATCATGAAGGCTATGGACCGGCCACCGGTAAAGAGTATAAGGGATGCAACCATTGGTTGAACCTTGAATACCGAAACGAGAGTACCGTTGAATGCTCCAAGGACCAATCCCATAAGACAACTCAAGAGAAAGCCCACAATGATGGTAAACAACGTGACTTCACTGGCCTGTAGGACGTACTGGACAAATACAGCGGAAGTGATGGTTGCACTTACTCCAATGCTGATATCCTGCCCTCTTGAGGCTGCAGTAACCAGCGTCATGCCTATGGAAAGAATGACCAACTCAGAAGCACCGAAGAGGATATTCGGTATATTCCCGTAGAATGCTCCGTTGACCATGCTGATGGCGAAATAATCGGCACCCTTTATCAGATTGATGACAATGAGTAGTGCCATCACCGAGAGAGGAAGAACCAGGTGAGAAATGTTCTTTTTCATGTTGCTCATTTGTTCTTTCCCCCCTGTGCTATTACGTTCATAACATCATTCTCCGTCAAATCAGTTCCCCTGAGTTCCCCGACTATTTCACGGTCTTTCATGACTATCAATCGGGAACAGGTTCGAAGCATCTCTTCAATTTCTGAAGAGATGAACGTAAGGCTCATCCCTTTGGATGCGAGATTGAGAACCAGTTTCTGGATCTCAACCTTGGTTCCAACATCAATACCACGGGTCGGTTCATCCAGGATCAGGTACTCTGGGTTGGTAAGCAGCCAGCGGGCCAGTATGACTTTCTGCTGATTGCCTCCAGAAAGGGATTTAATCGGTGTATTTGAGGTTGGAGTCTTGATATTTAACTTCTTGATATACTCGTCGGCGAATAGCTCCGCCTGTTTTCTCGAAAATGGTTTGAAGAAGCCTTTCAAGACCTGCAGGGTAAGGATGATATTGTCTCGTACCGATAGGTCTTCGACAATGCCATCGCCTTTGCGATCTTCTGGCAAATAGCCTATTCCATGTTTTATCGCGTGCAAGGGTGTTTTAATCTTCACCCGCTTACCTTTCATCTTTACTTCACCACCAGTTACCTTGTCTGCGGCGAATATGGCACGGACACTTTCACTACGTCCGGAGCCTAGCAGACCTGCAAACCCGTTCACCTCGCCTTTTTGTATGGCAAAGTTGAAGGGTTTTACCCCTGCGGAACTTGAAAGTTCTTTTCCTTCAAAGACAGGGATGGAAGTATCAGATACGACCGGTTCATGTTTCTTTAGTTTGGTAACATCCTCGAGCACATTTCCCAGCATCTTTGAGATGAGCTCGATTTGGGGAAGCGAGGTTGTTTCATATTCACCGACCAGCTTCCCGTTGCGAAGTACCGTGATCATGTCACTGACTTCATACACCTGCTCGAGAAAGTGTGTGATAAAGATGATTCCCACTCCCCGCTCTTTCAGCTCACGCATGAGCGCAAAGAGTTTATGCACCTCGTCTTCATCAAGAGAGGATGTTGGCTCGTCCAGTATGAGAATCTTACAGTCCATATCCACTGCTCGGGCAATGGCAATCATTTGCTGTACGGCAATCGAACAGCTAGCAAGTTCCTGAACTGGGCTTGCAGGAATACCGAGAGAATCGAGCAACTGGGCTGCCTTTTCGTTCATCTGCTTCCAATTAACGAATGGGCTGTGACTGCGGCCGATAAACATATTTTCAGCGACAGTCAAATTGGGACAGAGCATTATTTCCTGATAGACGGTACCTATTCCTTTGTTTTGCGCTTCCTGCGGAGCTTTAAAGTGAATAGGTTCTCCCTGTAAGGTAATCAAGCCGGCGTCTTTTTCGTAGACTCCGGTAATGACTTTAATGAGTGTAGACTTACCCGCCCCGTTTTCGCCCATGAGTGCATGGATTTCACCTTTTCGGAGCTTGAAGTCTACGCAATCCAGAGCTTTGACGCCAGGAAATGATTTGCTGATATCCTTCATTTCAAGTATGGTTTCTGACAACAATCAAAGTTCTCCTTTTACTGATACGGTACGAGCCAATTGCGGTGCGGCATGCAGAATCATTTCTGCGTACCGCACTGCAAATACTACTTTGTTGTGATTACAATTACTTACCTTGTGATTACGCCTTTACCTGGATCGGCATTGATTCCCCATTTCTCGATGAGTTCATCAGTAATCGTGTCAGTAGTTAAGAGCAACTCTTCCTGGTAGACTATGCCACTGGGCATCTTTCCACTCTTGATCCATTCAGAGATCTGAGCTGCCTGACGTGGGTTACATTGCATGTCAGCATCCCAGTAACCAGCCTGTACGTTTCTGAGTGCAAAGCGGTTGAAGTCAAATCCAATGACCTTGACCTTTCCACCCTTACCGTGGCTGATTCCAGCTGCTTCAAGAGCCTGCACGGCACCTTGTGCCATACCATCGTTCTGAGCGTAGATGACGTTGAAATCCTTGCCTGCGGCAATTGCTGCTTCAACAACTTTACGAGCTTCTTCAAGGCTCCAGCTGTCTCCACCGGTTCCATCGGCAACTATGTTGAGTTTGCCTGCTTTTGCGGCGTCCAGTACTGCTGCACTTCGGCCAATTTCTGCTGCAGAACCCATCTGTCCGCGAATAAGGATCAGGTTGATCTCATCAAGATCAAGTCCCAATACCCATTCCACTGCCTTTTCACCTTCATAGGCCATATCCGAGAGGATTGCTGCCTGGTAATTGGAGGGGTCAGTGTCAATTGCGCGGTCAAAGAGAATTACCTGAATTCCTGCATCCTTTGCGGATTTCAAGGTGTCATCCCATCCAGAAGCGTTTGCTGCTGAGATCAAGAGGTAGTCCACTCCGTCTCGGATGTAGCCTTTTGCTGCAGCGATCTGCTCGCTGTTGTCCATGGTGTTGGTCTGTTTTGCGTCATAGCCGTTTGCTTCTGAGAATACAGCATTCATGTCTTCAACATTAGCCTGACGATATCCGGATTCTTCTGGTGGTAGATTTACAATACCAACCTTAGTTAGACCAGATTCTTGCACACCAGCGGCGAACAGAGCGCCCGATCCCAGTATAACCAGAACCAATAAAATACCTAGAGTTTTTTTCATGTGTCCCTCCTTTTAAGGAATCATAAAAATAGATTGTTTTTTTGCGGCAACGCCGCATCTAGTAATAAAATCCTAAGGTCGGGTATGTCAGAAGTACATGAGGTATTCTATTGAGTTTGGTAAGATATCTTACGCTTTCAAGCTAAATCTCGAGAAAGGAGAGAAAAGGTTAGTTATCTTATTACAAAGGTTTGTTTTCTTACGATTCTAGATGGTTTGAAAGCTCATATTCAGGGATTAAGTAATAAAAGACTTTTCCTTCTTAGCTAGAAAGGAGATCCTCTTCTAAGTAGCAGGGATACACCGTCGATAGATCTCAGAATACCGACATTTTAAAAAAAATGTACCGTCCCATGGGGCAGAAGGGTTTCCCTTCTTTGTTGCCCATATGGGTACGGTACCTTATCTATCATTCACTACCCTCATCTTGGGGGATAATGAACCATATGACTCTTTCTATCTACCGTTCTTGAACGCCTGTGCCACGGAGACAGTTCTCTTAGCCTGATGTTTGACTGCAGGTTCAATATCACCGACAATCTTCCCATCCTGACCGATGGTGGCGGAAGTTCCATAGGGATTCCCACCAGCAGCGAATAATACCGGATCTGTATACCCGGGAGCTGCTACTAGAGCACCCCAGTGGTACATGACCGTATAGAGGGAAAGGATGGTAGCCTCTTGCCCACCATGAGGATTCTGTGCCGAAGACATTGCGCTGACCACCTTGTTTACAGTTTTGCCTTGAGCCCAAAGTCCACCTGTTGTATCGAGGAATTGCTTCATCTGAGACGCCATGACTCCGAATCGGGTTGGAGTACTGAAAATGATGGCATCGGCCCAATCAAGATCATCTACTGTGGCAACAGGAATATCCTTTGTTGCCTCCACGGTAGCCTTCCAAGCGGGATTCTCCTCTATCGCGGACTGAGAAGCAAGCTCCGCAACCTTCAACAGCTTCACTTCAGCGCCAGCTTCCTTAGCGGCCTCGGCAGCCCACTTTGCCATCTGATAGTTCGAACCACCCATACTATAAAACACTATTGCCAAATTTACCTTAGCCATATCAAAACTCCTAATAATTAATCGTTCTTGTCCCTTGGTCATCCATTGGATGAACCAAGCTTCTTCAGCAGCTCAACAAGCTGTTGTTTCTCTTCTGTACTCAATACACTGAAAATACCACCGATATTCGCTACATGGCCTGGAAACATGTTTTCCACCAATTGAAAGCCCTTTTCGGTTATACGTATGAGACTCGCCCTTCCATCCTGGGGATCGGGGTATCTCACTACAAATCCAGTCTTTTCCAAATTCTCAATGACCACCGTCATATTTCCGCCAGTGGAGAGTGTTCCTTCAAGAATCTCACCAATACGAAGATTTCCTTTATGGTAGAGAATCTCAAGCACTCCGAACTGGGCTGCTGTTAGACCTACCTGCTTGATGGTCCTCATCTCGCGTCGCCTCACCGATTGGAAACATCGTGAAAGTGTTACCAAGGCTTTCAAATTCAAATCATTAGCGGCTCCATACGACTTCTTATTCTTCATATTCACAATATACTACTAATTAGTAATAACGTCTACTATCTTCCCTACTTGGAGGGAGAGAAACCGATAATTCCTCTAATACATAGAGAGATTACCATGATGGTATTTGAATACTAATCACCAATACCAAAGGATCGTTTCTCCTTAAGAGAAAGATACTTCTGCAGTTTTCATTTTAAAAACGGGGGCCCCATTGTCTTGGTCTAGCATTATTGAAAGTCTAATTTTTTGTCCGCACAGCTTATTAGGTATATCTAGGTCATCACACAGACTTATTCCCGGAACCAGATTGCCTCCCAACTGAAATATAGCAAAGAGAGTATCTATTTTCTGCATTGGAAAGTGTCAGGGTTGGTGAGGAAACCAGGGTCCTGATGAATTTTCCAAAAGATTCAATAATCTCCCAAGATATTGGATTATGCATGATCAGGATTGCGCACGTAGGCGGTGTTTCTGCCACTTCCTTGGCGGAGGATGTATCCTTCTTCCTTGAGGCGCTTCAGGGCAGCCTCCACCGATGAACTTCCGATACTCGGGCAAAGCTCAAGGATCTGTGTCTTGGTGAATACGCCCAAGGTGCTATCCACAGCTTTTCGCACGATTTCATACGGGGTGCTCTTCTGATCCACCGAGCCGAGTCTTTCCTCGAGGTCCCGATAGCAGTTCAGGACGATGCCAAGAAAATACTTGATGAAGGAAGTGTAATCATTCCTACCCTCATGCCATCCACTGGATACTTTCCCCAACACATCGTAGTACGTATCTTTAGTCTTCTCGATTTTCTGTTCGATGCTGATGTACTTTCCCACCATGAAACCGCTTTGGGACAGCAGCAACGTAGTGAGTAGTCGACTCATCCTTCCATTGCCGTCATTGAACGGATGGATACACAAGAAATCACAGATGAAAATGGGAATCAGGATCAGCGGATCCACCACTTGTTTGGCAAGGGCATCCTGATAGCTTGTGCATATCGAATCCACGGCCTCCGGTGTCTCGAATGGTTCGAGCGGAGTGAATCGAGTGAAGGAACTACCGTCTGCATGGGTTTCATTGATGTAATTCTGGGTATTCTTGAACTTTCCCCCAAACGTCTTGTCGGTATAGGCGAGCAGGTCCCTGTGCAACTGCAGGATGATATCACTCTTGAGTGGGATATGTTCGTAGCTTTCATAGATTGTGTTCAGTACGTCACGATACCCCACAATCTCCTGTTCGTCACGGGTCCGTGGCGTGGTTCTATCCTCCACCAATTGCTTCATTCGTGCGTTCGAGGTCCCGATTCCTTCGATCTTGTTCGAACTGTCGGTGCTCTGGATCCTTGCAACCTCGACCAATCGTGCCAGTTCAACTGGTTTCTGCCTTAGGTACAGATCTTGTCTACCCTTGTGTTCACGTATTTTTGCGACGAATGAGATCACCTCGGTGTCCCAGGAGCTCTCCCTCAATATGCTATAATTGAATTCGCGCATCTTTCTCCTACCTGCTTTTCTTTTCTCCCACAGGATACTCTAATTTGGGAGAAAGTCAATCCTCGTGGGAGATAACGACCAAGAGTGCTTCCCAAAATGGTCACTGTGTGATCAATAGCTGCCGGCGGTTAAGCCGACCATCATAGGTCCCCATCCAGCGTCGAAGATAAGTCAGCACTGCTAGTGTCAAGGAATATTTTAGTTAGTCCGGTAATGATTACTTACCGTCATGCCACCTTTGCATCATTCAGCTGCCACCGTTCCTGTATCGACTCAGATCTGAGATACGCCCTGCCGGTCTTCTTGTCGTCCTGGTATTCCATGAGATAGCTGACAAGCAGCCTCATGTAGGAGGCAATGCTGGAGAATACCCCACTACACGGCTTCTCTTACGTATCTCGGCATCCAGGCGCTCCATGCCGTTGTTGGATGCAATCTTCCGTGAGTCCAGCTCAGGGAAGTTGTAGAACTGCTGGGAGTCCTCCAGACCCAATTAATGCAATTTATGTACATGAATTTAACGTGAAATAATCTAGAACAAGCTCATCCACATACAAAGATTTCTTAAAATTTTCACCATCGACCAGAATACCCCCAGACAATGATAGGATTGGTATTTCCCAACCACTGATCATCCCATCCTTCAGGCTTACTTGACACCTCACAGAATACAGTTTTTAGATTTGGACAGTCCTTGAAAGCCTGTGGCCCTATCTTTTCAACTGTATCTGCGATATAAACTTCAGTTAGCTGAGGACATAGTGTAAATGCATGCATCCCAATTGACTCAATACCATCTGTAATCCTGACAGATTTAACATTTGCTACAGCATGGAAAGTACGGCTATTGATGCCTGTCAAAGGTTTTCCCGAAAGCATGTTCGGTAGAACCACATGGTTTTCAGGTCCGATGAACTTTTCTGTAATAACATAAGGGCTTTCCTCCCAGACACTTCCAACAAAACTCAATTCAGAAGTAGTTTGCAAGAAATGCAGTTCAGTATTTGGTCCTGCAAGCCAGTAATTATTATAGGGCTTTTCTTGCATTTCAAAATAGACATCTGTCAATCCCTCACAGTTCTGGAAAATTGCATATTTCAATAGTATATTGGTCGGAATGGATATTTGATCGATGGAATCACAACCACCAAATGCCTCATCATAGATTGTACAAAGAGATTGGGGAAGAACTTCGAGATCCAAAGATACACAGTCTTTGAATGCACGAGCACCAATCATTTCCAGATTGTTTGGCCATTGGATTGATTCAAGTGAGGAACATCCTCTAAAGGAATCATTCCCTATCTCCTGTAGTGAATCAGGAAATTCAATATCATGCACCCCACTGTTTAGAAACGCCGCCCCATCGATGTGTGTGACAGAAGGTGGTATGGTAATATGTGTGAGAGGTTGCTCAAAGAATGCCTTTTCCCCAATCCTGGAGACAAGATACCCTTCCATGAACATAGGAATCTGAATGGATTGCTCTTCTCCCATATCATAACCTGTAAGAATCGTTGTTGCATCGTCAATGGGCGTATGAGAAAATGCTGTGGTATCAGCTATGTGATTCCACATGTACAGACCGTCAAAACCAGCGTCCCATTTGGTAGCCCACAAACCACCAGAACCCGAAAGAGGCGATGCTATATAGTTGAGCTGTGAACAATCCAAGAACTGGTAGGGACCAATATCCTTGACAGAACGAGGTATCATGATTCCCTGTAGAGATGAACATCCCTGGAAATTTCCTGCCCCGATGGTTTGCAGACCATCTGGAAGGACGATACGTTTCAATGATGAAGCATTGATGAATACCAATTCAGAAAGTTTTCTCAAGCTGTTGGGAAGCTGTATATATTCTAGCGAAATACAATTAGCAAAAGCTCGTGGACCAATCTCTTGTATACCATCTTGAAACTCAATATGTTCAAGATTGGTACAATTCATGAAAGCATCTGCATCTATTGACTTGATACTTGAAACAATTTGGATCCCCTTGATTTGCGTACAGTCCCGAAAAGCCCCTGCTCCTATCTTGGTGACCGGCATGCCCTCAATCTCTTCAGGAATACCCACATACAAGTCATTACCAGAAAAATCTGTTATTGTGACTTCTTGTTCAGAGACACTATAACTAAACTCACGTAACGGTGTATGATATGTGTTTAGAATCATTTCACCATACTTCAAAACATCCAAATAACCATCACTCTTGGAATCTTCAAGAATTATACGTTCAATGAAGATATTTGATCCAATCGAATCATAAATCATCCTTGAAGACGATCCGGTTGGGATATAGAGCTCCCGAATGGATTCGCACCCATCCAAAATGTAAAGACTTGCATTATCAGGGACGGTATGTACTGGCCATTCCAAGATCTCCAACGAAGTATTTGAAAAAATCTTCCATCCCAGATTTGAAATACCAATAGGTAGTGAAACCTCCTTGAGGTTC
Organism: uncultured Sphaerochaeta sp.; assembly: GCF_963676285.1. Classification (NCBI taxonomy): domain Bacteria; kingdom Pseudomonadati; phylum Spirochaetota; class Spirochaetia; order Spirochaetales; family Sphaerochaetaceae; genus Sphaerochaeta; species uncultured Sphaerochaeta sp. Next base: position 151,218 of record NZ_OY781062.1, on the reverse strand, counting down.
TTGCAATTACTGAATGCAAACGATGGGATGGAAGTGATCTGTTCCGGGATCTTCACACTTTGGATAGCCAATCCTGAAAAGGCAAAGGAATAGAATGCCGTAAGTGAATCTGGCAAAATTAATGTTGTTATCAATTCACATGACATAAAGGCCTTTGACCCGATGGTTAAAAGTGTTGAAGGCAGTTTTAAGGTTGCTAATTTCCGGCATTCGTAGAAAGCTTCATCCCCAATAGAAATCAGGCCTTCAGGTAACATGATTGATTCGAGATTCTCACATTGCTTAAATGCTTCATCTTCGATTCTCTCAACAGAATTTGGCAGAACAATCGAAGAAATATTACTACTGCTGAAGGCATTTTTTCCAATAGATCTTATTGTGTAACTACCGATAGTTTGAGGTATAACCACATCCACCTCAGATCCATTGTATCCTGTAATCGCAATACTCTCATCATCAATCTCACTAAAGGTGAATAGCAGTGGTCCGATAACCATGAATTCCTTGCTGCTGGAACCAATCATTCTACCATCAGAAACAATAACAGAAAGTGTATGCCTTCCTGGACAGAGGGTGTGATCATACTCAAAAATATCTGTGTCCATGGCAGGAATTTTCTGGCCGTCAAGGAACCACTCATACCAGTAGGAAGTATTTCTTTTTGGATATGCTGAAGCATAGATACTCTCTTCAGTTGAGAAGGTTTGCAAGGACATAACTGTTATGTCCAAGACATCCTTGATGGAATTGCTTAGTGAAACCTGTAAATTCCCAGAAGGATCCAAAAAAATGTCAACATCCAATGATGTTTGAAGATTGGCTGCTATAGAAAACTGTTCCTCAGCATATCCAAAAACGTAGCCATCATTCTTAAATTCAATGGCAACAGTGTACAATCCACGTTCTAGGGATTTACTATGGGCAATCTGACCATTTGCTTCTGGTCTGATACGTCTCTTCGTATATTTTATCTTACCATTTTGATCTTTTACTTCTAGGTCAAGTTCTACGGACGCAAGCTCATATGGCCAGCTGCATGCAAGGGAATAGGAACCTTGACCAAAGTTCGGCCTCAGTTCCTTTACAACAGCTGTAACATCAGGTCTAAATGAAGCGTATATAACTTCATCAGCAAGAATTGTAGGCTCTCCTGAGATATCGTTTTCACCATAGGCAATACATTCTACCCGTATTTCTCCAGGATGAATGCCATCCAGATTGAGGATGTATGGAGCCTCAAGTATCGTATCCACAATCAAGGTACGGCTTTCATCATAAGCCTTTATGGACAACCGCTCAACAGACCCAGCATAATCCGGAGGTATATATTCCTGGGGGGGAATAAGCTTAGAAATATCAAAAGTAAGTTTACAGTTCATTCGGGGAGGACTAGGTTCTTTGCATCCTATAAGCACCACAAACGATACAATCAGTATCCAGGAGAATCTTATGAGTCTTGGTTTTCTCATTGGGCATCCTCCTCGAAGCGGATATTTCCAAATACCCCACACGTGGTTCCAAATGTGTCGCCCTGGTTGAAGATGAGGAGTTGCAGGGTAAGCATATCTCCGATTGATTCAAGATCAATCACGAGAGTTCTATTCTGCGACCTATAGAATTTTCCACGAGATGTTCGAATACTGCTAAAAAAGTCAGAAGCATCTTGCACAGCATCAAATTGGTGAATTAAAGACCCTGTACTCCCTTTCACATGAACTACAAAACCATCAGGATAGTGAGTCGCTTCCTCGATTGGCTCTTGCGTCAGGATACAATAGTCCATGAGCAGTTTTGTTGCCCCGGGAGGAACATCAATAGTTCCAGAAGTCATGGTAGAATACGTTTCACCAATTGCATGGTCTACAATCCCATGAGCTAGGAATGTGTTGGTTGCAATCAGCAATCCATCTCTTATAGATTCCCCAAAAACAACGTCATTCCCCAACAGCAGTCCATAGGGCAGGGAGACATACCCAGCGCTACCCTCCTTCGTCCAATCATCCAATGGAAATTTCAATTCAACCGATGCATCTTCACAAGAAGAGTCTGTTTTAAAACTATATGAAAAATCACCGTTCAATGATGTTCCCCTTAGATTACGAATTCCATGGAACCCAAGAAGATTGATGGTAATCAGTGTTTCTTCAGGAAAAGGTTTGACAGGGCTGAAGGAGAGAACCGACTGTTCCGTTCCTCTTACCGTTTCCACAAAAAAGGTTCCAGATACTGGAATGCCAGAAGCAAGAATTTCTATAGATCTCTCGTTAACAGTGGAAGGATCAACAAAAGAAGAGAAGGAGATGGCAATCAAGGAATCCACCGATACGTTCTCTTGATCTTCGAAAGGTATCACTTGTCTGATATTGAACTCTGAAGGACCCGTCTCGGAAGAAGGATACGTCTCCCCAACAACCAATGCTAGCACAGTATCTTGTACATCAACTGTAATGGTTTTAGATCCAAGACGTGAATCTTTGGTCACTACTGCTGTAATATTATAATGCCCCGGAGAAAGGCCATCCCCAAGAAACAGGGTATTGGTATTTGCATATGGTATCGCAAGTCCGTCAAAATACCACTGAATGTAATCTAAATCCTCAATACCTTCAATTGTATAGGTAAGGACTTCTGTGCTGGGGACCTCTATTGAAGGACCTTTAATGGAAAAATCCAAGGGAGAGCTTTCGACCATCACCAAATTGGCAGACAAGCTTCCCATTTTATCCAAAGAAAACTCAATGGATGCATTTGTTCGTAAGGAATCCTGAATTCTAAAGGACTCCAAGGTTTGATAAACTACACTCTGATCATGAGAAAGCGTGAGATGGAGAAGGTAATCACCGGTTGGAAAGGAGTCCAGTTCCAAGGTGTATGAAGAACCATCCACCGAAATCTCTACTTCTTTTTTGAGGGTACCAGACAAAGCTTCAGTTATTGAGTAATCCAGGATATAGGAGCCTTCCAAGTCACCCCAAGAGAGCAACGCAACAAAGTCGCCTGCTCCTTCAGTAAGCGATATATCAATGGTCACATAGTTCTTTGATGCTGGTTTCAAGACTATGGTCTCTATCCCACGACCAATAAGGACTGGATTGCGTTCATTGTTGTAACAATCTACAGTTATGGTCCATTCACCTGCTGAAAGACCATCCTTCTGATACGATGCCCAGGATGAGTTGAGCGTACCGGAGAAAGATTCTCCATTGGGGCCGTCCCCATGAATGATATATCTTGCAGCAGATAAGGATACATCGGGCTTGTGCGTTTCTCGTTCCTCCAAAAGAGGAATTTGTATGACAAGAGAGGCTGTTGTATCGTATAAATTACACCCAAGCACACATAAAATTACCATACTTAAAAGAATCACCATGGTATTAATGCTTCTCTGTTTCTTCATGATGTGTACCCCCTTTGATCCCATGCAAAAGGAGTACCACCCTTGTACATTTCATGCTTCTGTAGGATTCCACCTCTCCCGATAGATGCAATAGAAAGCTTACTACAACACTTCGGTGTGATTGTTGTTTGTATTTGCGTTGACGTTACATCAGGATGGTATGCTGAGGATTCCTTCAAGCTGGATGAAGATTTTGATAAGGATGATACACCCCAATATACAGCGACACCTTCAACATCCATCCAGTCAGTTGCCCATCCATAGGGTTTTGAGTTCGCTTCACATCGTACAGATATAAGAGAAGTACAACCATTAAAAGCATGAGCTCCAAACGTACGGACCGATGCAGGAATCGTGATGCTTGTCAAGGAAACACAGCCAAAAAACGTTTGGGATCCAATATTTGATAACGAACCAGGCAAGGAAATATCCTGCAGTTGGGAACAGCCCATAAAAACACGATCGCTGATGCTCTCGAGAGAACTGGGAAGGTCTATCGATTGCAAACTGGTACACCCATAAAATGTTTGATAATTAAGTTTTGTTATCGTTGCAGGAAGCTTGATATCTCTCAAGGAAATACAATTCAGTACTAGTTCTTCTCCGATCGATGTAACGTTATCAGGGATTTCAAGGGACGCAAGTGATGTACAATTCGAGAATGCTTGGTCTTCCAACCTTATGACTGAATCGGGAATTGTAATTGTTGTCAGCTCTTGGCAGCCGAAAAACGCATGAGAGCCAATGGTCTGTACTGTATTTGGAATATTTATATTGGTTAGGGAAACGCATCTATAAAACATTTGAGAGCTTAGGACCTTTAATGGGAACTCAGAAGATTCAGGAAGCCTGACAGTTTTCAGATTTTTACAACTCGAAAAACACCGCCAACCAAATTCCATACATCCTTCAGTGATATAGACAGTTTCCAAGGCGCTACCGTAGAAAGCTTCGCTTCCAATAATTCGCATAGATGCTGGAGTTATCAATGTTTTAACTGGGCTTTCTTTAAAAGCTCTACTTTCAATCATGCATACTGGATACCCATCAATATAAGGAGGAATAATTAGGTTTTCTGATATTCCGTTGCTGCCGGTGATAACAACCTCCCCATTCGTGATTGTATAGACCAATTCTGTGAGGGGCGTCACAATCCAGTGGGTTGTTCCCCCATACCCTTCATCCCAATCGGAAGACCACCCTATTGGTTTATTTTCAAATTCACAATAGATATCAGCCAAGGCATCACATCCGGCGAATATGGAGCTACCTAAGGATTGTACCGAATCAGGTAATACTACGAGTTCCAAATTGGTTTGATTCGCGAACGCTCTTGCCCCTATATGAACAACCTCATGTAGGATATTGAGGTCTTTCATAGGATAATCCCTATCTACGAAGTGAATGGTGTCTTGTGCAGAAGTATAGGTAATACCATCATGAGAGAAAAAATTCTCGTTCTGTTTACTAAAGAATAGTTTTTTAAGATTCGGTAGTGTAGTGATATGTTCAAAATCAAAAACCGTAATATTCTCTAATATATACAGCTCTTGCAGTTGAGATTGAGTATCAAATGCTTGGGAATCTATGGCAATAACCTGCTTGCCATCAACAATGGTTGGTACACACACGCGATTTTCGGTTCCTATATAACGAGTGAGCCGAATCTGGTCTTCTGGAGTAGTCTCATATTCCCAAAAATCTTCATTGGGAAGAACAGCAACCCCAAAATATAGATGAGAAGGATCAAATATTTCTTCAAACAACCAATAATCGAGAAATGCCCATTCTGGTTGATTTTGTTTTTCATAATAAATTTTTACAGTCTTTGAGTTAACAGCATACTCTTCCATTTCATTGAGTGAAGGTGGTACAAGCATATGTTGTAAATGGATTGGCTCAATAATTGCGTTGGACTTAATACAATCCACATATTCAGGAACAGAAAAAGAACATCCTGTTTTTGCTGGAGGATAGGAAATGAGTTCCGATCCATCCTTGGAATAGAGAATTCCATCAACAACTGAAAATGTTGGATGATCTTGTGCGACAACGAATTCGGATAATGAATTACACTCGTACCACGCCCGTCCAGTAACCGTTTGTACACTATTAGGTATTACAAAAGAACTAATACCTGTCCCAGCAAAGGACATCGATCCGATGGTATGGATTGTACTAGGAAGTACAATCTGTTTTATATTTTTCTTATTGTAGAAACATTGATAGTTCAATTCCGTGACATCCATCCCATCAATTGAAAAAGGAATCACGACTGTATCTGAACTTCCTATATATCCATCGATTCGAATTTCATTTAAATTATTATATTTAGTGTACACAAAATCTGAAGGTGGGTTTGGATAATGATTCCAATGCACTTCTCCACTGGACCAGCCGTTTTTCCAAGACGAAGACCAGAAAACCGGCCGTTCCAATGCTTTACAATACACATGCTTCAATGAAGTACAAGAATCAAAAATGTTACGCCCCATTTCCACAAGACCATCGGAAAGCAGGATTTGGGAAAGAGATACCGCATTTGCGAAAGCATAATCACCAATGCTTGACAATGATAGCGGTAATTCAATAGAGGCAAGAGATTGGCAGTTGGAAAATGTTCTTGCTTCAATTTTTTCCAAGTTTTTAGGCAATCGTACTGAGGTCAAATTGGTGCAGCCAGAAAATGCACTGTGACCAATAGATACGATGGAATCAGGAAGCTTGACTTCTGAAAGGACTTTCTGATCAGCGAATGCATCGTTGGCGATGTGCTTGACACGAAGGTTTTCCAGGGTATGAGGATCAGTATATTCTGGTGCCAGAACCACCGAAGAAGAAGCCTCTCCCACAAGATTTATAATCGTAATTGAAGAGTTATCTGTCGCATAGTTGAATTCTGATATCGGTGATATTCCGTATACGGGTTCCTGAATTCCCTTATTCCAATTAACTGACCAGCCACTCTTTCTTTCCAGTGGCTGACAATACGCAATAAGGGTATTTGGACTATTCCAGAAGACATTACCACCCATTTGTTCTACACCATCTGGTATATATATGAATTCCAATGAAGTATAAGAAAAGGCTTGGGTCCCGATGAATTCCAGGTTGCTTGGAAGATGAATCGATTTCAGCGAAGTACATGCGCTCAAGGCATATTCTTCAATTCTTTCCAATGTGTCAGGAAGCCAGATTCTCTCAAGATTCAGGCAACCTTGGAATGCACTACTGCCAATACTGGACACTCCTGAAGGCAGGAAAATTTCTACTATGGATGTGTTATCCTTAAATGCATTAGGAGCAATAGCCTGAACCTTATAGTTGTTCCTCGAGATGGTCTGTGGAACACGTATGCTCTCAGAATTCCCAAAGTACCCCTTAATAATTGCTGTGTTGGTCTCAAAATCTACGTCGTAGGAAAAAAGGTCGTCATTTGTATGGATTTTTCCCCAGACTATTGTGACAGGATATCCTTGTGTCCATTCAGCATCCCAACCTGATGGTTGTGATGCTGCCCTGCAATAAACATGAAAGTAAGGTCGCTGAGGATCTGCGAAAACTCGTTTTCCCATTGAAACCACATTTCCCGAGATTTTGATATCCGAAGAGTAGAGCGCCATTGAAGAGAATGCTTCATCTCCAATACGCTCCAAACTCTCAGGTAGTATCAGCGATTCAATAATGCAGCCAGTAAATGCTTTCCGCCCAATTTCCCGAACTCCCTCCGGAATATTCAGATTTACATAATTCCGATTTGCAAAAGCATAAGGTGCAATTGTCTCAACTGTGTTTGGAATGAGACTTCCATGTGTTGAATTATTGATTGATGTATAAAATAACAAGGTTTTTCCATCAATGGTTAATAGAGAGCCATGAGCTGAAATATAACAACGATTTGCATCGGAAACATCTACAGTAGAAAGATTCTTACAATAGGCAAAAGCCCCTTCACCGATACTCTTCACCGATGCAGGAATATATACTGAATATATTCCATGACACATGGAAAAACTCATTGCTCCTAGGCTCTCCAGGGATTCCGGAAATGACACACCCCGTAATACCGTACATGATAAAAATGCTTCATCTTCTATAAATTGTAAGTTCTTTGAAAATTCAATCTGCCTTAAGTTTTCACAAGATTTAAAAGCAGAGAAACCAATATGGGTTATCGAATCAGGTAAGACTACAAATTCCACAGATGAATTGTTTTTAAAAGCATTATCTCCAATCTTTCTTACTGGATAATCAAGAATTTGTGTTGGGATTATCACCGTAGAATCATTACCAATATATTCAGTAATTATTACTACTTCGTCTTCAATTTCATATGAAAAATCAGATAAAGGCGTATGTTCTTGTTTTGTTACGGTATATTCATATACGGTTGTGACAATCGAATCTACTGTAGTTGCTATACAAATGATTTGGTGAAATGAAGGTTCTTGATCACTCAATATAAATTCTTCTTGATCAATAAATTCCACAACCAATTGTCCATCTAGATACCAATGAATTCGATTCAAATTTTCAGGTTCGATAATTTGGAGCTCTATAGTTTCTCCATAAAGAAAACTGCTTTGAATTCCCTTAAGCTTTATTGTAGAATGCGAAATCAATGATGTTGAGATAAATGAAGAAAATTCGTTTCTTGGAGAAAGTGAAAATGAGATAGTATCCTCAGTTTTCGTAGAATCACGAATTTCAAAAGTTTCAAAAATAGTCACATACTCAGTATTTTGGTCTACAACTTTCAGTTGTAGAAGATAATTACCATCAGAAAGGTCATCTATTGAAAGAACACCTGAGGTAGAGCTAAGAAAATTGAAAGAATCATCAAAAACTTGAATCACGCTAGTATCCATCGAAGAAACAGATACCTTCATGATTGCATTCTCTGAGAGGCTGATATCCCAATTGCAACCGAGTTCAAGAGACCCACATCCATCAATAGGTATGAGTGGAATAGTTACTGTGCTAGTCTTTCCTGCACGAATATTGACTCTCTGTGTTCCATGAGCCACTTTTTTTTCTTTTGCTACATATGCATCAACAGATATCTCCCATTCTCCTACCACAAGCTCAAGACGAGAAAAATTACTTTCCTCCAAATCAAGAATCTTTGAGAATTTTGCATTTTCCGGCCCTCTTCCATTTATGTGAATTTCCTTAATAGGACCGGTATACTCCGGAGTGATTGCTCGTGACCCATCATCTGGGTGAGAGAATGAAATCTCAAGATAACCACTATACTTGATTGGAGCAAAAAGATCACAGCCTGATAATAAAAGAGAAAATATAAATATTAAAATTGGAAACAGAATTTTTCGCTGATAATTAAATTGCATCAAGAGTTCCTTATCCGACATATGAGAAGGCACCATTTATATCAAGAGCTTTTTATACTAAACCTTGATGCTACAAATTACTGATGTATAAAGCTCGAAAATAAAATAAACTGGACTAAGTATAAAATGCACAATATTATGATGTCAATTTTTTTTGCTACTTTACAGGACTGATAATTGTTACTTGATTATTATGGTTATTTAGCTACTACAGACATGTAAGTGTGGGTGGTATGATGGTTTCAACTTGACCGGTTTTGTCGGGAACTCCGTCTTTTGTGGATTTCATTCAAGATTAATTACTTGTTCGTCATACAAAAAACCAGCCGAAGAGTGGTCTTTTATGGGCGCGATTGGGTTTGAACCAACGACTACCTTTTGTTGGCAAACCAACCTCCGCTATGTAGCACAATCTGTTTTTCATACACAACAATCAATATATAATCACTTTTCATAAATCATATGTACAATTCACGAATTACCCATTATTATATTAATAATTCAGGAGAATATAGCATGGATAATAATTTTTCAGGACCTGTAACCGTTTTTCATGGATTCTTACTGCCTGAGGAGGCAATCCCTGTTGGGTATGTGGCTCTTATTGATGCATATCAACTTCCTGCACCCCTTCCCCGACTGAAAATGGCAATTGGATCGAAACATCGTATTCTAAAAAGTACAGAGTGGCACTTGCTGACGCCTAGACATCGACCGGAAGAAACACTCATGGGCCATCTTGAATTCGCTTTAAAATATGAAGGAATAGATCTATGCATATTGAAAAAACTGTTTGAGGTAATCGATAGACGAACGATTGAAACCATCATTCTGGATGCGATTACCGGTTCATACAGCAGACGGATTTGGTTTCTCTATGAATGGCTCATGGGTACATTCCTTGATATCCCAGATATCAAGAAAGGTAATTATGTATTGGTTGTCAATCCCAAACAGCAAGTTACCATAGAAGGAGAAAGATCCAAGAGACATCGTGTTGTGAACAATCTTCTAGGGACTTCTGATTTTTGTCCGATGATCAGGAAAACTGAAGAACTTGAAGAAGTTCTCATGATTGACCTTAAACGTAAAGCTCTTCAAGTCATTTCAGATTTCCCAAAGGATGTCGTAGCACGTGCTGCAGCATTCTTGCTACTTAAAGAATCCAAAGCAAGTTTTTCCATAGAAAATGAGTCACCTTCGCATGATAGGATCCAGCGATTGGGCAATGCGTTGAGAGAAGCAGGGAAATCACCTTTGAGTAAAGAGGAACTGATACGTCTCCAACATATTGTGATAGGCTCTAGAGGTTTTGTGAAGATAGGGTTCAGAGACGATGGTGGTTTCATTGGCGAATATGATAGAGAAACAGGAACACCCATAGTTGAACATATAAGTGCAAGATATGAAGATATAGACTCTTTAATTTCAGGTCTTATTGCATATAACAATAGAGTTTTCCATCAAATTGATCCAATTGTTGCCGCAGCTGCGATTGCTTTCGGGTTTGTGATTATCCATCCATTCTCTGATGGAAATGGAAGGATTCATCGATATCTCATTCATCATATTCTTGCAAAGTATGGGTACAATCCCCCAGGAATGATATTTCCTATTTCAAGTGCAATGCTACTTCGAATAGAGGAATATGCTTCCGTCCTGAAAAATTACTCACAAAGCATTCTCCCGTTCATACGGTGGGAACCTACAGAAGATCACAATGTACGTGTTCTGAATTCGACAATAGACTACTACCGATACTTTGATGCAACCCCCTATGCGGAGTTTCTATATCATTGTGTGCAGCAAACGATTGAACAAGGTCTCCCGAAAGAGACACAATTCCTAATGAATTATGATCGGTTCAGAGAAACGGTACAGGATTCTGTTGAAATGCCTGATTCTATGGTCTTTCTCTTATATAGTTTCATTTCACAGAATGAGGGAAAGCTATCAAAACGGGCACGTGAAAAGGAATTCCTACAGTTAACTACCGAAGAAATTGAACACTTTGAGGCTGTATATAAGAGGCTGTTTATTGCCGATACCGTAGAGTAGTTTTCGCATAGTGATAGTGGAGAGAAAACAGACAGCAAGAACTGGACATCAAGTAGAGAAAACATGAGGGTATTCATATTTATATGATCTACTCTTCTACCTTCACACTCTAGCACTTGAATACTCATTCCATCACCTAGATACAGCAAAAAACCAGTCCGAAGACTGGTCCTTTATGGGCGCGATTGGGTTTGAACCAACGACTTCTACCGTGTGAAGGTAGCACTCTCCCGCTGAGTTACGCGCCCGAATTACTTTGACTATAATACGGAAATAATCTCTTGCTGTCCAGTGGGTATTTTGGTTTTATGTGGGAGAGTGATGTAGATAATTAATTATATATATACTACACTCGGTGTATTCACATAAATAAAAGGGGCTTTTAATGGAAACACTGGTAATAGGAAGCAGGGTCTCTGATTCTGTGGAGGGGCTGAACTGCTTTCTCTTTGATGAACGAATGGGAATAATGACCTATCACTCCGGTTCCATGAAAATAGAACAACCAACCTTCCAGTGTTTTGATGCTGAGAGAAAAATTCTCTACAGCGTCAGTGAGACAGAGACAGATGGACACGTTTACGTCATCCAAGTGTACCCGAACCATACCTGCAAACTGCTCTACATCCTTCCAACCGGAGGAGGTTCCCCTTGTCATCTTTCACTCAGCCCTGATCATTCGATGCTTGTTGTTTCCAATTATGCAGACGGAGTGCTTACCATCTTCTCTGTGTTGGATACACCTACCTTACTATTCCAAAAATCCTTCACCGGTAAGGGAACCCACCCTACCCGCCAGGAAAGATCCCATATTCACAGCAGCAGATTCACCAAGGATGGCAGTTCATTCTTTGTAGCCGACCTGGGACTGGACAGAGTTCTTTGGTATCAAAGTGATATGATTGAGAAAGGGACTATCATCACCCCACCAGGAAGTGGGCCCAGGCACCTTGAACTATCAAAGGATGAGAAGTTTCTCTATGTAGCCAGTGAACTCTCATCTGAGGTATTGGTATATGCACTGTCTGAGAAACCTACCCTGATACAGCGAATCAGCACGTTAGAACCTGGGTACAAAAGAGAAAACACCGTGGCTGACATCCATTTTGATGAAAAGTATCGCTTTCTCTACTGTTCCAATCGGGGACATGACAGCATTGCAATCTACCGTTGTGAAAACAAGAATGGAACATTGCGTTTCATAGGCCACTGCAAGACAGAAAAGGAACCCCGAAACTTCACCTTCTCGCCTTCCGGAGCTCATCTCGTGGTTGCAAACGGTAGCAGCAACTCAGTAACCAGCTACCCTATCAACCGCAGAACAGGACTGTGTGGATTATGCAATCATCGGATTATTGTTGAGCAGCCAGTCTGCCTGAACTTCATTGGATAGCGTGAAAGGAGGGTCGGAAACTCCGACCCTCCATACTACCGCTACTTCTTGGTTACCAATTTCGCCATACTGTCACATGGGTGACATTTCTATTCGGCAACTCCTGGGTTGAGAACCGGTCAATAAGAAATGATCCAAAGATCACACTGGCTAGGAGATAGACAACCAAAAAGATCCCTGCTCCTATCAACATCCTATTACTCTTCTTGTGGCTCGATTTCATCGTCCTTCTCCTTATTGTCAGCATACTGTTGTAAATCATTCATGGTCAGACCCAAACGCTCCATGGTTTCAAACAGGGAGGGTAGCTCCCGCTTGAGGAAATGTTCACGTCGTTTTTGCAGGACCAGCGTCCTTGCATCCTTTGCGGTGAAGTACCCGATCCCGCGTTGGTTCTCAAGCGTACCCTCTTCCTGCAGAAGTGAGTATGTCCTGATAACGGTATTGGGATTCACCTCCAGTTCCATTGCCATATCGCGTACCGAAGGTATTCTCTGACCATCCTCCCAGACATTGCTGAGGATCAAGTCATGAATATACTCGGCAATTTGCATATAGATTGGAGAATGTGTATTAAACTGCATCGGTGGCTTGGACCTCCTCAACCCTGAAGAACGCGGTTACCAGACAGAAGATCGGCAACACAGCATAGTAGAATACTTGGGTGATGATGCTGAAGACCTTCAAAGGACTCAACGCCCTGCTCAAATTTACTGGACTGAGATAGAACATTGCATCGAATACCTGCAATGAGGAACCAAATTTAATCGCAAACACAATTCTGGTGAACAACAGGCCAAGAGCCCCAAGTACCAGGGCGATCACACCTATTGCCAATACGGTCTTGATAAAATGTGCCTTTCTGAAGTACGTACCACCCAGGAGGAACACAGAGGTCCAGACCCAATATTGAGCAAGAAGAATCCCAAGGTCACCATCCCTGAATGGATTGAACATTGCCATCGGATTCCCGAAGATGATCAACTGGATCGGCTCAGTCACCACACTAATAAGAAAGAACAATACAAGCAGTGCTATCGGATACGCCACAATCATCAGCAGAGCCTTTGAAAGGAACTTCTCAAGGTTCGTAGCAGGAAGCATCAACCAATCGTGCTGGGTATCCTTGCCGAACATATCTTCACTGAACATCAGGCTACTGATGATCAATCCCCCAAGCAAGAGGAAAGAAGGAAACATCTCGTTGTAAGATTCAGCTGGAAATGGTACCCCAGCATACCGGGCAAAGACACTCTGCAACGTCTCCGATGCAAACATCACAAGAACAATCACCAGTCCGTAGGTAAACAGGTCCTTCTGGCTGGTCTTTACCTCTCGCTTAACCAAAGCAGAAAATCGATTCATCTCACACCTCCTGCACTACCCTTCGATTGCTCGATGATTACATTGAATAAGGTCTCCAGGTCCAAGGGCTTTCCTTCCCTGTCATCAGTACGTTCACTCAGCACCATCCAGCCTCCAAGCACCTTCTCGGTATACATTCCTTCACCAGCCTTAGGCTGTTCAGTGGTTAGGGAGAGAACATACTTCTCATTCACCGATTCGACCGTGTCGTTGAATATCACCTTGCCATCATGCAGGATGATGATCGGGTCGATCAGATTTTCCATATCACGTACCTGGTGAGTCGAGATGATGAACGTTCTCTGTTCTGTCATGGCGGATGCTACAGTCTGTCTGAACTGCCGCTTGCTTGGAATATCGAGTCCATTCGTTGGCTCGTCCAGAATCAGGAGAGCAGTGTTGGTGGCAAGCCCAAAAGAGAGCAATACCTTCTTTTTCTGTCCCAACGACATCTGATCGAGACGCTGATTCAGATCAATATCGAACTCCCTGCAATACTGACTAAACATCTCGTGGTCGAACTTTGGATAAAACGGAGATCGCATAGCAAGATATTCACTTGCTTTCATCTTCGGCAGGGGAAACTCTTCCGGGAGATAGAAAATCTCACTAAGCAGTGACGGTTTCCTCTCCTGAGGATTCTCTCCCAATACCTTTGTCTCGCCTTCTTCGATAAAGAGCTGCCCGCTGAGAATCTTCAGCAATGTAGTCTTCCCTGCCCCATTCTTCCCCAGCAACCCATAAATATTCCCTCTCCTGATCTCCAGATCAAGATGGTTGAATAGACGGTTCTGAGCATATGAGAAACCAATATTCTGCATGTGCACTACGACCTCTTGTCCGTCCTTGACGGCAAGCGCGTTCTCTTGCATTGCTTGTTCCATGCACGCCTCCTAGTTGTTTACTGTACTAGCTAACTAATACACCAATATTCTAGCAATGTAAAGAGCTTAGCCAATTATTTCTTGTAATTTTTTCCGCATATACGTACCTACGGGAAATATCCAGCAAAATTCCGTACAATTGTCCGACTATTACTAGTAAAATACACCAGAAATTGATAGTATCCAATCTTGCGCGTTCTATGCATAGAGAACGTGCAATGTTCACGCTTCCCCTTCTTGAGAAGGGATGAACCACACTTCATAGAAAAGGACTAAATACTACATTTAGTACATACCCCATCATGAAATAGAAGGAAACCGGTAATGACTGAAAATACCAATCAATTCTATCTTGACCGACAGAATCAAACAGAATCAAACGCTCGCACATATCCCAGAAAATTCCCCATTGCCATCAAAAAGGCAAAAGGTTCTGTAGTAACCGATGTAGAAGGAAACACCTATCTTGATTTCCTCTGCGGCGCCGGTACCCTGGCCCTCGGTCACAACGACAGTGAAATCACACAGACCATGATCGACCTTCTCCAGAGTGAAGCACCACTGCACTCACTCGATCTTACCACCCCAGTCAAGGATACCTTCGTTCATACACTCCTCTCCTTGCTTCCTGAAGAACTCAGGCAACATGGAAAACTCCAGTTTTGTAGTCCAAGCGGAACTGATGCAGTGGATGCAGCAATAAAGCTCTGCAAGACTGCCACCGGTCGCTCCTCCGTCATTGCCTTCGGTGGTGGATACCACGGAATGGGTCACGGTGCCCTTGCACTGACAGGAAACCTAAACGCAAAAAACAACGTAAATGGGCTCATGAGTGACGTACACTTCTTCCCCTACCCGTACTCCTACCGCTGTCCGTTTGGCCTTGGAGGTGAAGCCGGAGTAGATGCAGCTTGTGCATACTTTGAGCGCACGCTCAAGGACCCAGAGAGCGGGATCACCAGACCAGCGGCGGTTATCCTTGAACCCATCCAGGGTGAGGGTGGAGTCATTCCTGCCCCAGTAAAATTCCTGCAGACTGTCAGGAGGGTTACCGAGGAACTCGGAATCCCCATGATCGTTGACGAAATCCAGTGTGGAGTCGGTCGTTCAGGCAAGTTCTTTGCATTCGAGTATGCCGGCATCACACCCGATGTTATTCTCACTTCCAAGGCAATTGGAGGGAGCCAGCCGATGGCAGTGGTAATCTACCATGAGAAGCTCGATGCCTGGCAGCCAGGAGCCCATGCGGGCACCTTCAGGGGAAACCAGATCGCCATGGCAGCCGGTACGGTAGTCATGAAGAGAGTCAGTGACCCTGCCTTCCTCACTGAAGTACAGGAGAAAGGAGCACATCTGGAGAAGGCCTTGCTGAAGCTCAAGCAGGAGGTCTCCATCATTGGAGACATTCGTGCAAAAGGTTTGATGCTTGGTATCGAGTTTGTTGATCCAAAAGGAAAGAAGGACCAACTTGGTTCTCTCCCCTGCAGTGGGGATATCGCAACCCGTGTACAGCAGGAGTGTTTCAAGAATCGCCTTATCATGGAGAAAGGCGGCAGGCATGGATCAGTCATGCGTTGCCTCTGTGCACTGAATGTCACCCATGATGAGATTGAAACCATGCTCAAAATTACCGAGCAAGCAATACGCAAGGTAGATGCAGATGTCACAAAAGCCAACTAACCTTCCTTACTTTCTCGGCCCAGAGAAGGAGAAGAAAGACGAATATAAGAGAGTACTCACCGATACCATTGAGGCGATTACTGCCTCTGTGGATGACCAGGGTGCCTATCAGGGAGCTACTGTAGAAGCGCTGCAACAAGCACTGGCACAGTTTTCCCTGCTTCCCAAACAAGGTATTGGTTGGGAAGCACTCCTGGAACAGGTGAAACAGACCATTCTTCCGCACTTTCTCAGGACCTGGTCACCAAACTACATGGCTCACCTGCATAGCCCGGCTCTTCTGGAGTCCATTGCCAGTGAGTTGATCATCGCAACCTTCAACCAGTCGATGGACAGCTGGGACCAGAGCCCAGTTGCAACCGAGGTTGAGGTAGCAGTGGTCAGTGAGCTTTGCAGTCTCTATGGCTATCATGAAGGAAGTGATGGTGTATTCACCTCCGGGGGAAGCCAATCGAACCTGAGTGCCATTACCATGGCCCGCGACTGGTACTGCAGTACAAAGCTGGGCCATGATGTGAAAAAGGAAGGGCTTCCTCCCTCCTACCACAAGCTCAGGCTCTATACAAGTGAGGTCTCCCACTTCTCCATGGAAAAGAGTGCCCATCTGCTCGGCCTTGGCTACAATGCTGTACGTAAGGTGCCCGTTGATGACCTATGCAGGATGGATGTAGAGAAACTCAACGCGATGATCGAGTCGGATAAGCAAGATGGCCTTCTGCCCTTCTGTGTGGTGGCAACCATCGGGACAACCGACTATGGTTCCATCGACCCTGTTGGAGCATTACGGGAAGTCTGTGACCGTGAGGGAATGTTCCTCCACGCTGATGCAGCCTACGGAAGTGGACTACAACTTTCCCCGACCTATCGCTCAAGACTGGGGAACCTTTCACTCTGTGACTCCATCACCGTCGATTTCCATAAGATGTTCCTGCTCCCTATCAGCTGTGGAGCGCTCCTGGTAAAGAACAAGGAGCACTTCTCGGTATTCACCCTTCATGCAGACTATCTGAACAGGGAGGAAGATGAAGAGGAAGGATACACCAATCTGGTGGGAAAGAGCTTGCAAACCACCCGAAGAGGGGATGCCTTGAAGGTCTGGATGGCCTTCCAGTGTAGGGGTAAAGATGGCTATGGCAAGATCGTCGACACCTGCACAGAGAATGCTGCCTATCTGGCGAAGGAGTTGTTGGCCCATGACTCATTCACGCTTGCCATTGAACCGGAGCTCAGCAGTGTAGTATTCCGTCACGTTGGTAGCTGTGAACTGAATAAGCGTATCAGGAAAGAGTTATTGCACCACCATCAAGTGGTTATCGGTCAGACCGTATATAAGGGGCAAACATATCTGAAGTTCACGTTACTCAACCCAACCCTTACAAAGGAGCATCTCTCAGAATTGCTTACCCTGATAGATTCGTTGGCAACTGAACTGCAGTAAGTTCATCTTACGCGTACAAAAAAGCGTTTCATTCTCTTGTAACTGTCCACCATATTTTCATGGTGGACTTTCTTTGGATCGAAGCGTAGGACATTGAAAGTGATCTGGATACAGAACCCGATCAAGACAGCACTGAGAAGGGTCCCCCACCCCAGCATGCCTCCTAGGAGAAAACCAACCAGGGAGACTGCAATCTCCAGGATTCCACGACAGGTACCGGCTGACCATCCACTTTTCCTGGAGAGAAATACCATCAGGGAGTCACGCGGACCCGCCCCATACCCAGAGGAAATGTAGAGATAGGAGGCAAAGGAGATGACAAAGAGCCCGCCGATCATCTGTAGTGCACCGATGGCAGGGTGGGATCGCTCAGGAAACAGCCCACTGTCCAGCAAGACATTGATAAAAAGACCAATGACCACCATATTGCTGATGGTTCCCACTCCTATCTTTTCTCCACCTAAGAGGACAATAAGACCAAGTAAGAGCCCAACAATAATCGTCATACTGCCTATCTTCATGGAAAACAGGGCTGACAGTCCGGCATGGAACACATCCCATGGGCTGTAGCCTATATGTGCCTGCATCGTCAGTACAATACCAACTGCATAAGCAAACAAGCCAATGGATAGGCGCACCAAGCGCCCTACTTCTTTTTTCATGCCACTCCTACCAAAACTTTTTCAAACCTTCTGCCTGTACTACCCAACCATCTTTCGGGAAACCAGGATACGGAGTTTCACTTCCCTCCCAACCGCCTGCCATCAGGGCAAGAGCAAGAAGGAGTGCACCGTTACCAGGAAGATACAGAGGAAGGTCTTCCTTCGGTCTCTGGGCATTGTGCCCATTTGGAGTATAGGTGTTTTTCGGAGAGTCCATCAACAAGAGGTCAAGAGCCAATGCTGGTTTTCCCAATCTTGCTGCCGTCATGGCCATCAAGGGGAAGTCCCACCCCCATAGCTCATTGAGCTGCCACTTCTCCATAACGTTCATAAGGGAATGTTCCATGACTTTTTGGTCGACATCTCGCCCATCAAGCAGACCAAGGCTGAATAGAAGGGAGGGATGGTCGTAGGCATAGGTTGTGTAGGTATCGGGGCAGTTCTCCTGGGCAAGATAGAGCCCGTCTTTTATCGGGAGAGGGGCCAGGTTGTCCAAAACATGCTTCCATTTGGGATCAACCGGTTGCTCAAACTGTTCCATGAAATCAATGGCCTCCGAGAGCGCCCATCTCCAATAAGAGAGCTCGAATGTTGGATTGAGTGTTTTTTCAGGGTCATGGTTCTCCTGGACGGGAATTACCGGTGGGCCTAGTACATACGCTTTTCTCTTCTCATCCCAGATGACATAGTCCACCATGAAGTCAGCAGTTGCCCGGATAACAGGAACCCATGAAGACAACATGTCTGACTCTGGATGCGTTTTTCTAAGGAGAGAGCCATAGAAGATGGGATGTGGCTGTTGCCAGCAGAGTAAGGTACCAATGGCAGAGGGGCTGTCATTCCCACTTGGGTCGGTCATCTTCGGCCATCGCCCACCCTGATAGCCTTGGCTCCTGGCCCGCTCATATGCCCCTGGGAGAATATCAAGATAATAGGAAAGAGAACGCTCGAACAACTCGCTCTGGCCAAAGAGAGCAAAGTGTGCAGCATGAAGGAGGTGCATCTCCAGATGAAACTTGCCATACCAGCTATTACAGGTAAGTCCGGTCTCCGGTGGAGGTGTACTTCCACTGCACTGGATGGCCAGCAGATAGCGTGAGAGGATCATTCTTCGCTGTAATTCTTGTGCTCTTGGATCAGATGAAAGGGAAAGGTCAATAAAGGCACCATCCTGCCAGAAGGAAGACCAGTGGAGCGTACAAGCATCAAGTGCTTGGATGAAGTCCTCTACTTCTTTCCTCTCCTTCCCCTGTTGGAACAACACACCAACCTCCAACAGCTCATGAGACGAAGAAACAATGAACTCATGTGCGGATATTTGTTGAAGAATGCTATGCTTGCTTGCCAGTATTTGCACATCATACTGCATCGTATCAACCGTTCTCTTGATGCAATACCGGCCATCACCGTACTCCACCAAAACACTTTTGTGACTCTCAGGTTTTGTATAATCACTGGCGCTAATGTCATGGGATGGATAGGGAAAGCGTAAGACAAGATGCAATTTCCCAATCTTAAGCAGTGGAGATGATAGGCGAAAAGAGAGTTGGTCTTGCTTCGGATGACAGAGGGTATGAACCTGTGTAGGTTCATCTTCTACCATAAAGTCACTGGTAATAACCCCACTGTACAGATCCAGTTCCTGTGTGAAGGATGTACCATTGTTGATGTCATACGGAGCACTCGCTTGCAAACCAATATGAGCAAGATTGCATCGGTGAGGATTTACCCTGAGGTCATGAAAAAGCTCCTCTTGGGCGGTATCATCACTCATATATCCGACAGTCCTACCTGCATGCTCATACTGCTTCAGTCTGAGCCGATCGTAGTGCTTCTCTTCCTTTCCTGGGTAGTTGTGCAACCCCCAGCTGGACATGGTACAAAGCGGCGTCTTTCCCTTTATATGGGCAATCCGGCTCTGTGTCCCGGTACAGTCAACGGTATAGACAAGGTTCCCATTTCCCACAGAGAGAAAGGAATCGGGGTCCCAAGCGTGTACCTTGGGATTCATCTCCTGGACCAGTCTCTTTCTCTCTATCGGCATGCAAGACCTCCTGTTGTCTCTGCAAGTGGTACAAAGAACGGCCTCTCATTCGGGGTCTTGTTAGGACTATGGTAGGTAAGAAAGAGTTTTCCTTTAAACGTCTTGAAAATCATCCCATGACCTCCATCACTACTGACCAGCGGCATTGCTTGCTGTTTCCAAGGACCTCGTATCGTTCCACTTTCGCTGCTTGCGTAGCCCATCGCATACCCAGAGGGGGCAACACTGGACCAGAGCATCAACAGGGTTCCATCGCTATTCCTATACATGAACGGGCCATCGGTCACTTTTGCATCAACCAACCCAGTACCATCCCTTCTGGGAAGTGCTTTCGGCCAAGAGGCCTCTGAAGCCCTGAAAAGCAATACAGGATCCCCAACAGGAGTACTGAGATCAGTGCTCAATTTCCTGGCACATACCTCTCCATCATTGATCTGCACCCACTCATGGCAGAAGACAATCCATGGCTGTGCTGTATCGTCAAGGAAGAAAGTACCATCCAGGCACTCCCATTCCAGCGGGGTGGCAGGTTCATCAGAAACGGGAATGAAGGGACCCATGGGAGATTCACTGACAAGAATGTGGGTACCACGACAACGTCCTGGGGCAGTGAATGTGGCAAAGAGATAGTACTTGCCCAGATAGATGTGTACCTCAGGAGCCCAGAAATTATGGGTTCCCCAGAAACCTTTTGTTGGAGTAAAAACAGTGAAAGGACCGTCCCAATCGTGCAAGTCAGAGCTACGGTACACTTCAAAGCTTACCCCAGGAGCTTTCCAAGGGTCCTTGTCGGTTGTTCCGTAGAGGTAATAGGTCATGGATTGCTTATCGGCAAGCACAAAGGGGTCACGCATCTGTATTTCATGCAGTTTCATCACACATACTCCTTGGTTTGTGTGTGATTATACCTTACAAGCGCTTCCCAAGAAAGTGAGATTTCTTTTTCATTTGTATGGTAGGGAAAATCTGTCTATACTGGAATGTATGCAAACACTATTGGAATGGGAATATCTAAAAGCACTATCGGTTATTGTCGTTGGTTCACTCATTTTATTCTTGGTGAATATCATCCTCAAACGTCGAATTCGCAAAATGGAGGAAAAAAAACAGGAGGGGAAGAAAACCATCAACCTGAATTTCATGCGGTTCTTCCAGAAAATTGCTGTACCCTTGGCCTTCCTTGGTTTGCTGACTGTAGCAGTCGAAATGGTGGCGTTCGATGATCAGATCCAGAACATCGTAAAGATCAGTTTCTCAATTATCATGACCTTCATCATTGTCCGTTCTCTTAACAAAACACTGGAGTTGGCATTCTCACGGTACTTTGACCATGATTGGGCAAATCATGATCGGGAGAAAAATCTCAGACCCCTGCTATCCTTGGTCAAATTCATCTTTTGGATCATCGGCATCATCTTCCTTATGGCCAATCTCGGCCTCGATGTCTCCACTGCCCTTGCCGGCCTTGGTGTTGGAGGTATTGCCGTTGCCATTGCTGCCCAAGGAATCCTCGGAGACCTCTTCAGCTACCTGGTCATTTTCTTCGACAAGCCCTTCGAGTTGGGAGACTTCATTGTCTTTGGGGATAAGGCAGGCGTCGTTGAGCGGATCGGTATCAAGTCCATCCGCATCAGGGTACTCTCCGGTGAATTGATGATCATAGCAAACTCCGACTTAACATCTGCTCGTATACACAACTACAAGCAGATGCTCAGGCGTAGGGTTGTCTTCAAGATTGGCGTACTCTATGAGACCCCAGCCGAGAAACTGGAGAAAATTCCTACCATCATCAAGGATATCATCGCCTCAGTACAGACCATTGAAGGGGTCATCTGTGACCGGTCCCACTTCTTTGCCTTCGGGGACTTCTCCCTCAATTTTGAAACGGTCTACTACGTGCCAACCAATGATTATGTGATCTACATGGACACGCAACAGGAGATTTATCTCAAACTTGTCAGGGCATTCAAGGAAGAAGGTATTGAGTTTGCCTACCCGACCCAATTGGTCTACACCAAGGCAGGGGCAAGCAATCCAGTAGAGACAGAGGTAGTACCTCCTCCTCAGATCACAAAGTAGCCAATACCCTCATGGTCATACTTCTTTTTCACCAGTTGTATGGCCATCTCAATGCTCCGGAGGGTTGCATCCTCGCAATACATGATCAAGACAAAATTCTCTTCCGGCCACACATCATCCCCAAGTTTGGGGATGGTGTTTCCTTTTCCATGGGCAGTAGGGATAATGGTGTAATGCATTGGTACAGCATAGTGCTCAAGTGCCTCCAAGACATCTTCCAGGATTGCCTGGGCTGCTATGATTTCCACTCTTCTCATCTCACTCCCCCTCTGCATAGTTTTCAATACTCTCTACGTCCTGCTTCTTCTTATCTTTGTTGAAGAGTGCATAGAGGACCGGTGTGAAGAAAATGGTCATCAGCGTGCTGATCGTCATTCCTCCGATGATGGTTTGCCCGATAGGCTGGATCTGCTCTGCTCCCTGTCCTCCAAAGAAGGCAAGGGGAATCATTCCGAAGATGGTGGTCAAGCTGGTCATGAGAATAGGTTTTAGGCGATTTCCACCTGCCTCAATACAAGCCTCTCTGATCTTCAGGCCACGCCTTCTCAGCAGATTGATATACTCGATCAAGACGATACCGTTATTTACCACAATACCAGCCAATATGATCAGGCCAATCGCACTGATCAAGCTGAAAGTTTCTCCGGTTATCAGATAGATTCCAACCACGCCGATAAGCATAAGTGGCATGGAGAGCAGGACGATGAAGGGATTCCTGAATGACTCAAACAGGGATGCCATTACCCCGAACACTAAGACGATTGCGAGAACCAAGATCAACCAGACTTGGCTGAACATCTCTGTCATGTCAGCAAAATCACCACCATATTCAATAAAAACATCACCTGATGGCTGAAGTTGTTCTTTCACCAAGGCCTTGATGTCCTCTTCTGCCTGGCTTACTGCATAACTTCCTTGCAGTCCACCAACCACGTGGACCGTACGCATCTCATTCTCACGATTGATGGAAACAGGGCCTGTGGCTCTCTCAATGGAGGCGACATTATCCAAGCTGATCTTCTCACCCATGGAATTGCGTACAAAGATACGCCTAAGATCGAGCTCGCTGGAGCGGTCCTCATCCTGGAGGATGACCACCACGTCAGTCTCACTCCCGTCGCTCTTGAGCTGGGTAGCAGTAAGCCCATTTACACTGTAACTTATCTCATTGGCAATACTCTGCATGGTAAGGTTGTAGGCATAGGCACGTTCGCGATCGATTACCACCCTAAATTCGGGCAAGCCCTTGGTGAAGTCGGTGCGAACCTCCGTTACTCCCGGAAGATTCTCTTCGATCAGGTCACGGATTTGCTCAGCAGTGGCGACTGCTAGATCCAGATTATCGCTTTTTACCACCACGTCAACCGGGTTGATATTCCCCAGTCCCATGGACATCTGGCTGAATGAGAACGATGCTGATGGATAGAGTGGGAAGTACTGACGGAGCTTCTCCTGGACAGTTTGCATACTGTCAGCACCCTCTTCATCAGAGAGGGAGATCTGCAAGGAACCACTGTTGGTCCCTCCCCCGCCGAACATGCCACCACCGCCGACGGTCACAATCAGGTCCTTGTAGCCGACAATATCCTGCTTTGCCTTCGCCTCCAGATCACGAAGAAGGCTCTCAGTCGTTTCAAGGGTAGTTCCCTCAGGGAGTGTAGCACTCACCGTAACTGATGTTTCACTCATAGTTGGATAGAGGCTCTGATGCATCGCCCCATAGGCTTGGAAGGTCAGAACCATGATCAGTACCACCAGCAGCAACGTAAGCCAGCGGTAATCGATGAGAAGCGAGAGCACTCGCTTGTATCCTCGGTCCAGAGCTTCGAAGGCATCCTCTGCCTTGTCATCAATGAAGCGAAGTACACGGAGGCGAAGCGGCTTTTGTTTTCGGGTATAGATCTTCACATAGCTACTGGAGAGCACTGGAATCAAGGTAATGGAGACAATCAAGGAGGCAAGCAGACTGATGATGATGGTTCCCGCCATCGGGGTAATCATCTCCCCAAGCATCTCAAGATTACTTCTGAGCAGCACCATCGGAACAAATACACACACGGTGGTCAGGGTGGATGCAACAATTGAGACAATCATCTCCTTGGTACCAAGGATTGCTGCTGCATGCAGTTTAGCCCCTCGTTCGCGATAGCGGAAGATATTTTCCAGAACAACGATGGAGCTGTCTACCGTCATACCCAGCCCAAGGATAAGCCCGGTCAGAGTCATCAGGTTCAACGAGTAGCCCAAAAAGAACATGGAAAGTACGGTAAGGAGCATGGAGATTGGTATGGCTACTCCTATGATCAGGGTAGACTTGAAACTCCTAAGAAAGATAAAAAGCACAACCATGACCAGAATCACTCCATAGAGCAGTGATTCATACACAGCATTGATGGTGGATTCAACCATTGTGGAAGTATCCACAATCACATCCAAGCTCAGGTCATCAGGAAGCTCAGTATTCAACTGGTCTATGAGTGCATGGACCCGCTTGGCAACCTGTACCGTATTGGCATCAGATTCCTTTGAAACTGAGAGATATACCCCTGGCTCCCCATTGATGTACACCTGGCTGGTTGCATCGCGGAATGCATAGGAGACTGTAGCCAGGTCCTTGAGGCGGATAACACTCGATCCTGTTATATTACCGGTATTGTCATAGCTCGGGATACTCATGATCATGACATTCTCAATCTCTTCGAGAGATGAGAACTCTGCATCGGTCCTGAGCAGGTAGGAGAGATCACCCTCCACCATGGTACCTGCACCAACCTGTACATTCTGAGGGTTCAAGGCAAAGGAGACCTGACTTAGTGTTACCCCATACGCCTCCAGCCTGTTCTGGTCGATGGCAACCTGCACAATGGCATCCTGACCACCATTGATCGAGGTATTGGAAACCCCACCAACCCGGTCGACCTGGTTCTGGATGACATCCTCCATCAAGGCCCTGAGCTCATTGGCATCCTTGCCGCTGGAACTGCGAAGGGCGATATTCATCACCGGCATCATGTTGGTATTCAGCTTGAAGATAGTCGGCTGACTTGCATCGTCGGGGAAGAAATCTGCTACCAGATTAAGATTGTCATTGATCGATTGGCTAGCCTTGTCCAAGTCAGTTCCATAGGCGAATTCAAGCATTACCATGCTTATCCCCTCAGATGAGGTGGAACTGATAGTCTTTATTCCCCCGACATTGGAAACAGCACTTTCAATGGGCTTTGTTACCCTGCTCTCCATGGTCTCGGGGCTTGCACCACTGTAGGAGGAGTAGACAATGACCATGGGAAGGTCCATCTCCGGAAACAGTTCCACTGCAAGATTGGGAAAGACAACCAACGCAAGCACTGTCAGCAAAATATAGATGACAATGATGGTAGTCGGCCGTCGTACAACGGTATTGGTTACACTCATGAATACACTCCCCTATTGAACAATGCGCACAGCAGCGCCATCGGTGAGGAGGCTCTGTCCCTGAATGACCAGATGATCACCTATCTCCAATCCTGAGACAATCTGTACCATATCCGATACTTGCATGCCGATCTCCACGTTCCTCCTGTGTGCCACATTACTCGAGTCAACTACATATATATAGCTTTGTGCACCTGCATAGAGAAGTGATGAACGGGGAACAACCAATACATCCTCAAGATATTCAGTGAGGAGTTCCACTGTAGGGAACATGCCACTCTTGACCTGCCCATCGTTATCATCCACGGTTATCCCAATCTCCAAGGTTCTGCTCGCAGGATTGAGGACCGGGCTGAGACGGGTTACCGTACCAGTGAACATCTTCCCAGGAAAAGCCTTGAACGAAAGTCTGGCTTTGGTACCAATTCCCACTGAACCGACATGTCTCTCTGCAATGGACATGACCACTTCCAACCCCTCAAGCATACCCAATCGGGCAATGGGTGCCTGGCCGGTAACCACTGCTCCTTGTACGAAAGGAAGAGCAAGTACTGTTCCAGAGGCAGGAGCCTTGATAATGCTCTCCTTATACACCATCCCAGCACGGGATGGGTCAACAGTCCCCATTACCTGGTCCTTTTCAACCTGGTCTCCGACTTTTACCATTAGGGATGTCAGGGTACCGGCAACCTCAGGATAGACATCAATCGAACTGGGATCGATCACATTACCATTTCCCTGTATTACGTTTTGCAGGTTCCGTGGTTCGAGCGCTTGTACGGCAACAGAGACGGTTGCGTCCTCCACTACCTCGGTTTCACTTGCTTTCTGCTTCTCGATAAGTCCCGCAAATGGATTGATGACAATGACAGCAGTGGCTGCAAGAATCAAAATGACGAGTACACTTACTCCGACAATACGTTTTTTTGGTGTATTAGGATTCATGGGATGGATTAAACTCCTTCATTGGAATATTCAGGTCGTAGAGTAGGTCGATAAGGGCACTGATGTATTGGTACTGGACACCAAGCACTCCTTGTTTTGCGCGCATAAGGTTATTCCTCGATTCTTCAAGGCTCACAAACCCCAAATATCCACTGTAGTATTGGATAACCTGAGCTTCATAGAGTCTCTCACTCACTGCCAGACTTTGCTCGGCGAGGTCTGCTTGCAGGGAGAGCATATTCAGATTCTGTACCTGGGATATGACACTCAATTCCATCTGCTGAAGCGCCTGCTGACGCTGCAAGGCAAGTTTATCAAGCGAGTCATCCAGAGACGCAAGTCCTACCTGGGTACGTGAGTTGGGGATAAACCCATCAAGAGGAAGGGAGACACTCACCGAGTAAGAAAAGCTGTCACTGAATGTATTACTGTAATTATCATTCCACCCAGAAATCCCATAATTCCCTTGCAGGCTGAGGGATGGGGTGAATGCCTGTTTCCTGTTCAGTTCTTTCTGTTTCTCAATCTGTGCGAGATTCAGGTCCAACAAGGTGATGGAATAGCTCTTTGCAAGATACTCCTGCAACGCTGCCACCTCAAGATGTTCCATAAGGGCAGGTATCTCTCCTTCCACTTCCAGAGGTTCAGAGAGATTCATGCCGATCATGGCCTTCAGGGAGAGCAGATTTGCCTCATACTGGTTCTTTGACTGCTGCAAGGGGGGTCTCATCTGTTCATAGGAGAGCTCGGAGGTAAGTACCTCAACCTCACTGGCAAACCCTTGTTCGAATTTTTCCTTCACTTCTTCCCACTGCTGACGGGCAAGTTCCAGATTGGCCTCCTGTACCTCAATGTTCTGCTTCTCCATCAAGAGGTAGTAGAACAGCTTGGTCACATTCCTTTGTATTTCAGCCTTCGCCTGTTCATAGGTAACCTTCTGTATCTGATACCCCAGATGATAGCTCTCCAGCTGTTCCTTCACCGCCAAATTCAAGGTGAATTGCATGTTAAGGCCGAGGGAGAGGCCGGTATCACGAAAACCTACTTCAGTTGGTCCTGCTAAGCCAGGTACTTCTGCAGGCTTGAATACCGGACCAGATCCGGAATGGGAAAGAGAGAGATTGAGATTGGGGAGAAAGAGGTTCCAAGAAGTATCAATATCGCGCTTTGCTGCATTAACATCGATGGCATTACCCTGAAGGGAGAGATTGTGCATACGTGCACGCTCTAATGCATCATCCAGTGTGAGAGAGCTTGCTCCTAGACTTAATATACCTACTAATAGCAGTATATGGAGTAGTAAAAACTTTCTATTCATAATATTTCCTTAGGTAATAGCAAGGAAACAGTACTCAATCTAATACATTTCGGCAATCAATCGACAAGAGTTTTTCACTAATCACAACAACCTACTACTGTCATCCAGATTTTTTTCCGGCCATTGTTTCATTTCTCTGATTAGTAAGGGACATAACCTTGCGTTCTGAAATATATGAATGTAGGATGAAGTATGAGTGAATGCACAGTCGACAATGAATTTCTCTGCAAGCACAGCATGTTTGGCGGTCTCAACGATGCTTCTCTCTCCTTGATCAAACCCTATCTGGAGGAGCATACCTATGAGGAGAATGTTACCATCCTCAAGCAAGGGGAACCCAACAACCGGGTACACTTCATTGTCGAGGGCGAGGTAGCCATTGTCAGACAATCGGAGACCAACAAGAAGCAGAGCAGAATCATCACAACATTGCATAATGGAGACAGTTTTGGAGAAATGGAGCTCATCGACATCCAGAATTGTGCGGCTTCAGTAGTCACCCTTGTCCCGAGTCGGGTCATCACCCTCTCCAACAAGGATCTTTACAAGATATCACTCGTTGACCTGAAAACCTACACTATGCTCGTTCTCAACCTTGCCCGGGATATCTCAAGAAGGCTTCGTGGTGCAGATGAAATGCTCGCCATGGTCAAGAACCGTGCAACCATGCCTACTTCTGTTTCTCAAGGCGATGCATCCTCATAAGAAACAAGACCATCAACAAGGGAAACATGGTACCGATGAGCATTCCGCTTCTCAGTGCAGCATCAGCCTCGGAGAGTCCTCGAAGCCAAGGAGCCTTGGTAACCAGATTGGGGAACACATCAGCAGTCACTCCAATAAGCCAGGGACCGAACGCTGCTCCTGCATCTCCTCCCGCAGCCAGGAAGGCAAAAAGAGAGGAGCCAGCAAGGGGGAAACGGTTTGCACCGTTAACCACTGAGCCTGGCCATAGAAGCCCAGCTCCCAATCCTGCAAAGATACAGGCAACCAAGCTGATGATCGGTAGTGGACTCAAGGCTGCCACAAGATAACATACTACACAGAGGATGGATCCCATCAGCATTGCCTTGTACAACGGGAAGCGGGTTCCCCAAGCGCCGTAAACTGCGCGTATTGTTCCCAAGAGCAAGGCAAACAAGCAAAGCCCCACCAGGTCCCCTACTTCCTTCGGCAGCCCCAGTGCAGTTTCAGCAAAGGTACTGGTCCATTGGCTCATGGAGACCTCAGTGGCACCACCGACAGCAATACCGAGTACAACAAAGAGGAAGTATCTGGATGCAAGGAGCTCTCGGATCTTTGTCCGGTGGTCCTCATGAACAGCGGGAGCAAGGGGGACAGTCAGGAAGTTAATGAAATTCAAGAGGGGGAAGACTGACCAGATCAGGACAACAAACATCCAGTTCCCGCGGCCGAAAAGCTGGATCATCAGTGTCGTACCGATGACGACAACAATGAATCCCCATGCATAGAAGGAGTGAAGGAGGCTCATTGCACTCTCCTTTGCATCCCCAGGGATTGCCTGAACGATTGCACTCAGCAATAGTTCAAAGAGTCCGCCTCCTATGGAGTAGATGATAGTCGCAATCATCAAGCCAAGATAGGTGTTGTGAGGGAACAATCGTGGGGCAAAAGCAAGGAAGAGAAAACCTACAAACGCCAGGAAATGCCCCAAGGTAATGAACGGTCTGACCCCATATCGGTCAACAGGTCTGCTGAAAACAAGGTCGGCGACAATCTGGGTGAAGAAATTGAGCAAGGTAAGACGACCCACCTGTTCAAAGGAGAGACCAAGCTCGCTCATGAAGGTTACATACAACAGAGGAGCCAAGTTGCAGGTTAGGGCCCCAATGAAATTTCCAAGGTAACAGGCTCGAATGGTGCGTTTGTACATGTGGCTGAGTATACTACCAGTACAGATAAAATGAAATGAAAAACATCCATCAGATGATCACTTCCACCCAGAAGACGAGAAAATCCAAATGCAACGTTTTTTAATCACTCCTGATATTTCCCGATGGATTATGCATGGAATCGTTATTCCCATACAGAAAGTTGTAGTCATTCAAATGCTTCAATCTCTACCATCCAATCAGTCTCTGGCCCATAATATCGATATGCTTCATGCACTGGAGCACCCCAGGAGTCATCTCCCCCAACCCCACTCTGTCCCTCGAGAATCCTCACATGCAATTTTCCAGTCTCTGGGAGCTCATGGAAATACCTCGCTTGCTCCAGCTCATGGCAACTGTAAGGCAAGAGAGAACATTCAAAGCTTCTATTGGATCTGATTTTCAGTCCCTGATCATGATTGTCTGTAAGTGTCAGGCTTCTCACCTCAATCCTGTTCCCATACTCCTGAGGATGGAGATAGGATTTCTGGTCCTCATAGGGATTGAACTCAACATATCGCAGTACATTGCCACCTTTGCGGTCTTGATAGCTTTCCATCATCTCATTTCCGTAGTAAGCAACATTCCTGTAACGGCTATCCACCGAAAAGGTAATCCCAAAGCAAGGAATCGGGGAAGAGAATTTTGGTGGTTCTATCTTCATGATTACCTTATTCCCTGAGAACCAATAGGAGACCTTCACCAAAGTGGAGCCACATCGAATTCCTGCAGAGAACACATTGTTTTCTCTGTTGAAATACTCAGCAACTTGGTACAATGATGCCAGTTTACACTCCATGGCGGGAAGTAGTGGATTGACACCGATGTCATTATCCGTCGGTGCACGCCAGAATTCCAACTTCACCGCGCTCTGTAGAATATTTCGCATCTTGTGTTGTATTGCGACAATTTCTCCATGGTGATGATCGATCAAGAAGGAGAAATTGCCACTTCGATGACCCGTATGCATATCACCTTCGATCAGTGCATCAGCTGCCCCAGGCGGCACCATTTCGGTGGATTCATAACAGAGGACCTGACCAACACGTACAATGACATGCCCTCTCCTTGCCCAAGGGGTATCATGCTTTTGTACTACGCTCACAATCAGTTGGAGCTCTCCCTCCATGCAAGAGCGCTCATCAGGCACTGTTGGCTTTACCACTGCGAGGGAGGGAATTGGATAGGTTTTTGTCTCGAGAGGACCCAGTGAAACACGCAGATATCCTGATTCTATCTCTTTACCATCCAGCGTATAGGTGTATAAGAACTCATACCCATCGGTATTGATGAACGCATGCTTGTTTCGTATCTGGATAACATATAGTTGTGCTTCCTTACGGGACACATTTTCTATGAATTTGATTGTTACAGGACTATAGGAATATGCAACCTGCTGGAGTTTAGCAGATATGTTGCGCTCTCCGTCAACAAGCCCATTGATGCAGAAATAGCCGTCAGTCGGGCTACTGAAACCCAGCCCGCAAAGCTCCTTGCCATCCTGTATTAGACTCTGGTCGACAAAATCCCAGATGAATCCCCCCCCGTATGCTTCAGATTCATCCTCGAGGGCGATATATTCATCGAGGTTCCCGACACTATTGCCCATAGCGTGCGCGTATTCACAGAGTAGGAAAGGTTTCTCTCCCTCTTTGAGGTACTCCTGAATCTCCGGAATCCTGGCATACATTCTACTCTCAACATCACTGGTGGAATCATAGCGCCTGTCATGAAAAATCCCTTCATAGTGAACAAGATGATTATCACCCAGTCTCCTGAAATATGCAGCCACCTCTGCAATGATCGGACCACCGAAGCTCTCATTACCACATGAATAAAAGAGAATTGAGGGATGGTTCTTGTCACGCATAGCCATTGATTGTGCACGATCAAGCACTGCATCCCTCCACTGCATCTTATCATCGGGAATGGTATGGGGTTTCCTCTCCGCCCTGCCGGCAACCATCCAAGTGCCATGGGTTTCCAAATTGATTTCATCCATGACATAGATACCCAATTGATCACAGAGATCATAGACATATGGATGGTTGGGATAATGACTGGTTCTCAGTGCATTGATATTATGCTGCTTCATCAGCAACAAGTCTTTCTTAATCAATGATTCATCGATAGCTCTTCCCTTCTGGGGATCAAACTCATGCCGGTTTACTCCACGGAGAATCAGCCTTTTTCCGTTAAGATAGATTGTCCGTCCCCTGATCTCTATCTTCCTGAAACCAAAATGCCCTTTCACTGAATCAAGTACATGATTGTCCTGTTTAAGAACCAGGGTATAAGCATACAGATTGGGAACCTCTGCGCTCCAGAGCAAAGGATTCTTGAGAGACAACTTCAATCCAGGATATTTTTGATCATTGATGAGTACTTCATACTCATACCTACCTTCTCTTGAAGGTGTTACCTCAAAGACCACCTCTCCTGTGTGGTAATCGTCACTGAGCGTTGGACGGACAAACACATCCACAATCCTGATCGGTTTACAGATCAATATCCTAACTGAACGAAAAATCCCAGGGATTCGCCAAAAGTCCTGATCCTCAAGCCAACTTCCCGTAGAAAATCGTAGTACCATCACTGAGATGAGATTCTCCCCACGATTGAGAAATGGGGAAATAAGAAACTCCCCGGGGGAGAAGCTATCTTCCTTATACCCCACATACCGTCCATTCACATAGAGATACACCGAAGAGTCAACGCCATCAAAGCGGATGATTATATCATTCTCAAGATTCTCATCTGTGATGGTGACTGTCTTTGCATAACACCCTGTAGGATTCAATTCAGGGATAGCAGGTGGACGTATTGCATGCAGTCCATCCCATGGGTACACCGTATTCGTATATTGAGGTACACCGTAGCCTTTCAGGGGAAAGTGTGAGGGAACCTCAATATGTTCCATAGCTCGGAGCTTTGTACTATCCAAGAAATCGGAAGTAGCCTCTGAAGGAGTTTCAAAATAGGAGAAATGCCAATTTCCATTCAGGCTGACCTCTTTCACTGCTTTCTGCTGCGCAAAGAGAGCATGAGGAGGGAGTCGGTTTTCTTGAAAAACGGTTGGGTCAAGGGATTGGTTGAATTGCATGTTGTCACCTACTTACTGTTTGACTGAACCTACCATGCCCTGCACAAATTGCTTCTGGAAGGCAAAGAATACAATGATGACAGGAAGTGTAGCCAAGGCAATACCTGTCATAATCACCCCATAGTCAGGTGTATACGATGAAGACAATGAGGAGATCAGAAGCGTTGATGTACCCTTGTCATTCGACTGCAATACGATAAGTGGCCAGATATATGCATTCCAGCTTGTCATGAAGGCATAGATGGCGCCTGCAGCATAGGTACTCTTCATACTGGGAAAAAAGATGGTGAAGAAAATTCTCAACTCACCTGCCCCATCCACACGGGCAGCCTGCAGAATCTCTGTCTGGTAATTCACGAAACTTTGCCGGAAAAAGAAAATCATGAAAACGCTGATGCTCCCTACCAGGATAATGGCAGTATGGGAGTTCAGGAGACGCAACACCACGATGATCTGGAAAAGAGGAATCATCAGGGATGCAAAGGGAATCATCATGGTAAGCAAGAAGAAAGAATAGGTCTTCTCCCTCACTCTTGATTTGTACATCTGGAATCCATATGCAGCCATGCTGGTCACCAGGAGGGAAAGCAGCACAGTGAGAACCGCAATCTTTGCTGAATTGAACAGCGCTCTACCCATATCAGCCTGACCAAACAACTTCTTCAGATTGACAACCAACTGATCACCAAATGAGAGTTTACCTGTTTGGATATCCACAGCACTATTGGTCGACCCCAGAACTATCCAGATGAAGGGAAATATGGAAAGAAATGCTGAAACAGATAAAAACAAGTAGAGAAAAAATGTACCAAGACCTTTCTTCATGTTCATTTTGATGCTCCTCTCTGTAGTTTTCTCTCAGCTCGTTCCAGTTTTTTCTGCATGGTTTCATCCTTGTCACTGCTCACCTTGAACTGTACAAGAGTCAATAATGCAATAATGACCAGGATTGCATAGCTCACCGTGGCAGCATAGCCAAAGTTAGGAGTGTATTTGAAGCAAATGTTATAGATATACACACTCAGCGTAAGAAAACAGTTATCAGGGCCTATCATGCTTGCAGTGGTCCCTCCTTGCGAGAGGTTCATCGGTTCATCAAACAACTGAAGCGTTCCGATTGTGGACATGACCGTAGTAAAGAGAATTATTGGTTTTAAGAGCGGTATTGTGATGGTGAAAAAACTCTGTATTTTCGTCGATCCATCGATGGAAGCGGCTTCATACAGATCATCAGAGATATTTTGCATTGCTGAAAGATAGAAAATCATATTGTAGCCTGTCCATCGCCAGATCATGGCAATGATCAGGACAAAGGTTGCAAGCCTCGGAACACTCATCCACTGCAGGGGAATATCGATAATGTGCAACTTGAGCAGGGCGTTGTTTATAAGGCCCTCATAGCTGAACAGCATCTTGAACAGGATGGAATAGGCAATCAGGGATGTTACAGAGGGAAGAAAGAGCGCCGTCCTAAAAAATCCCCTGAACCTTATTTTCTTATTGTTCAGAATTGCTGCGAAGGTTATGGCCAGCACCAACATAATCGGAACCTGAAGCAACAAGAGCCTGAATGTATTCTTCAATGCCAGGAAAAACATCGGGTCATTGAACATCCTGATATAATTCTTCACCCCGACAAATTCACTTACAATCCCCTTTGTTGAGGTAAAGGAGAGATAGAGTGAGTAAAAAATGGGATATACAATAAAACCAGCCAACAGTATCGAAGCCGGGATGATAAAATACCAACCAACTCTATCAAGTCGCTTTTCAGTAGCCATAGAATACACTCCCCCATGAGCAGGAATTGGGGCAGCAACCCCAATTTTTCATCCCTCGCCGATATAACTGGCGATTCAATCAAACGACATTTCTCATTCCAGCGCCATTGGGTACATTCTCCGTCCTATTACCCAATCACCTATTATTGTTACATGCACCTTTTAAAAAAGCAGGAGGTCATACCTCCTGCTTCTCAGGATCAACGAATACTTATTGAATTGAATTCTTCAACTGATTCTCAGCAGCTTTGATAGCCTCTTCGAGTGTTGACCTGCCGGTATAGTAATCTTCCATAACAGCCATCACTGCAGCATCAGCTTCATAGGTATACTGACCAACGTTCACCTTCGGAACCATGGATGCCCATTCACTCAGGTCTTTATAGATTGCCTTGTTCCCAAAGAACTCATCCTTTGTTTCAAAAGCGTCTCCACTAAAGGCTGGGATATAGGAACCGATGGCACCATTGTTCATCAGGATGGTCTGGTAGAACTCCTTATCGTTTCCATAGATCTCTTTCATGAACTCAATAGCCTTGTCACGGTTGGCACCATTCTCAAGGACGAACCAGGAGGAACCACCGAGATTGGATGCATTGACGGAGTTGGGAAGGTCAAGTCGTGGGGTTGGAGCAACTGCCCAAAGCCCACTCTGATCAGAGGCAGCCTTTACCGAACCAATAATCCAGACACCTGTGGTTACAGAAGCAACTTTTCCTGAATTGAATGCACCAACCCACTCATTCCATCCATTTGAAGGGAATGCGAGGTCTTCTGATACAAAGCGCTTGTACAGTTTCATAGCTTCCTCAAGTGCTGCATTGTTGACAAGAGCTGGGTTCCCTTCATTATCAAAATACCAGCTTCCTGCACTTTGGAGCATGATTCTGAACAGGCCACCATCACTCTTGTCATTGGCGAGCATGTACTGACCGGTTTTTGCCTTGTACTCTTTTGCAATATCTGCAAATTCATTCCAGGTGATATTCTCAAGGTCCTCTGCTTCAAAACCTGCTTTCTTGAGCAGATCAGTGCGATAGAAGAAACCGGATACGCCAGAATCGAAAGGAACTCCGTAGTATTTGCCATCCAACTTCATGACATCAGCTTTATAATCTACAAAGTCGCCATAATTGAATGCATCACTCAGGTCTGCAAACTGTCCAGGATAACTGGTCAGGTATTTCTGTACATTGTAGTCTTCGATGAGCACGATGTCAGGCAACCCCTGGGTTGTACGGGAAGCCAAATTGGTATGGAGTTTCTGTTCAACATCTGCCTTTGCAAGTTCAACGATTTCAAACGTTGCATCAGGATGTTTTTCCTGATATCGGCTGACAGCCTCGTTCATGATCGAGATATTGAAGTTTGGATCCCAAGCCCAGATGGTGATTGGACCAGCCTCCTTTGCTTCATTCGTTCCTGCCGCAAATAATGGTGTCATAAAAACCAAGAGCACCAAAAAAATAGTTACGCTTTTTCTCATTCCTTTCTCTCCTTTTCTCATAGCAGTATTCCTGCCTGTTGTATTCAGCTTACGTTGCACCACACCAACTGTCAAGAATTTTTTTACTATTTTTTTACTATAATTTTATCAACCAGAATTATTCTCAATGCAAAGCAAATCTAAGCATCCCAGCACTGATGACCATATTTTATAAAATACATTCCAATTATTCAAATTTGGTGGTAGGATACTAGTAAACTTTTACTTGACGATGTAAGAAAGGAAAACCTGTGGCTACTATTACGGATATTGCGAAGAAAGCGAAAGTCTCTATTACCACTGTTTCAAGAATCCTGAACCACGATGATACACTCAGCGTCTCTGACGAAACAAAACTGAGAGTACTTGTTGCGGCAAAGGAGTTGGAATATGTCACCCTCCAACAAAGAAAACAGAGAAAAAAGGCAGGGAAAAAGCTCACCTTTGCCATAGTGGAATGGTATGACTATCCTGCATTGATCGAAGACCCGTACTATCTGTATCTGATGACTACCGTCGAAAAGCAGCTAGCCAGAGAGAATATCAACACGGTGAAATTCATCAATATTGATGGAGAATTTGTTCCCTCTGTAGATACACCGATAGACGCCATCATCGCCATTGGTAGGTTCAATCTCAACCAGATCGAGAAAATCTCCACCTTCTCTCCCTATATTGTATTCCTGGATTCCTGTCCTGATGCCACCCGCTTTGATTCTGTGCTCATCAACACTGAACTCGGTACACGGCTTGCATTACAACATTTGTACGACCTGGGGCACCGTAGGATTGCCTATATTGGTGGAAAAGTAATCGGGGATACGGGTGGTCAAGGGAGAGATATGCGAAAAACTGCGTATTGTGAATTTATGCAGGAAAACACTATCTTTGACGAGGCGCTCATCTTTGAGGGAGAGAGGCTCTCCTACACTGAAGGATATACACTCGCTAAGTCAGCCATAGCGTTACAGGATCGCCCTACTGCTCTATTCTGTGCAAACGACTCTACAGCAACAGGAGTCCTTGCAAGACTCCATCAGAGCAAGATAACCGTACCTGATGATATCAGTGTTGTGGGCTTCAATGACCAAAGCTCAGTACAGTTCCTTTCCCCGCCACTGACAACGGTCAACATACCAATGCAGTTCATCGCACAAAATACCGTGGATATCCTGAAGAACAGAATAAGTGGTCAATACAGGCTCCCCATCAAAATCTATGTACCTACCTCACTGACCATCCGTGAAAGCACCAAAGAACAAAGCTAGCATTATTGCATTCTGAGACCATAGAGAAAGAGGACACCACTGGCATCCTCCTTTTCTCGATATTTGACTGTTCTCATTCTTGGAATAGAGAATATCAGGATTATCTTCTCCAAAAATCTCTACAGGAAATCCTTTACCCCCTTGGCTGCTATCTCACCAGCGTTTTTATAACCTGTCCCCTTATTCTCTTGCTCAGCTTTTACCAAGGTTCTTGCAGTATAGCTTAGTGCATTCATGATTGCACTGTTAATCTTGGAGCGTTGGATGGCTGTATCCAGATCTGGTCCTATCATAAAATAGGTATCGCTCGGCTCATGATGAACCACCTCAATCGCATAGAAGAGCTCTCGCCCACTTTCATTCCTTGCAAGATCCTGGAAGTCGTAATACTGATCCTTGAAGTAGGCAATCCACTGCGTCTGGTCTGTTGGATCAATAACTTGTGAGGGAATGGGAATACGTTCGTAATCCATTCTCAGGGCACTGATCGTGGTATTTGTGGTGATATCATCAGTCCTACTGGTTACAAAGCGCAAATTCCTCTTTCCTGTTCCTCCAAGGTTGAGTTCCCGCACACCTTCAGCATTCACGTAGCTGAAATCGTACTCAAAGGGACCATCAACAGTGGTGATTGTGTCCTCTGCAACAACCTTCACACCCTGCTTTATGGAAAACAGCCTGTAGGAAATGTAGGTCTTGTTCTGATAACCGATCGTACGCTTGATACCTGAGAAGAGGGGTGCATCGGAGGGAAGCCTTACTGGAGTCTCCTTGCTAATCTCCTCAAAACTGGTACTCGCATATACATCCAGGACATAATCCCATCCCCTGCTCATCGCAGTCATGATGGCAATATCGGTATGACCAACCATGGAGCCTTCCCCAGGAGCGAAATTCTCTCCCTGGATGACTTCAATAAACCTATCTGATCCAAGCACCTTGGTAACATCCGCAAGCACCTTACTGGAGAAACCTGCATCAGAGGGCCCATACGCAGCAACAGCCACAGTAACGGTAGCATCCTTGATGAGCTGGGTGATGACCTCATCAATATTCTCCAGGTTCGGATTTCTGCTCCTTGCCGTCTCGTAGGCAGCAACTGCCTTCTTCAGACTCTCCCTATCTCCCTTCTCTTGCAGACTTTGTGCATAACTGAACCAGAGATCTCCAGATTTCAGACGTGCTTCATCAAGCTTGCTGGTGAAGTCTTCAATCATCAAACCACTTCTTCCGCTTGCTCTAGCCACTTCATGCAATGCTTGTAATTGAGTATAGGAGTGGAAGACAATATCAGCGGCCTGTCGATCCTGTTTTGCTGCATTATTGGTAATCTGAGTTTTGTAATAAGAAGTACCTTCGCTGAAAACCACAGGATACATTTGGGCAGCTTCCATAAACTCTGGATTCACAGCCAGTGCCTGATTAAGATACCTGAGAGAGGATACATACTCCTTCTTCTCATAGGCAGAAACGCCACTACGGTAATCACTCCCTCCCTTGGTGAACAACGTACCACAGCTGGTGAAGACCATGCTCAGCAGAATCAAAATCACAACAAGCAATGCCCTTTTTCTCATACTGACTCCCCTTTATATTCATTACTGATAGCGATATACTTGTTATCTTTCTAGCGCACTTTCAGTGACAATACAACCTTGGTACACGACATTTTCCAAAATTTACCGAGTTTTTTTGAAGAAATTTCCATCGAGAAATACGATGTTGGTGATTACCATCATTTGCTGCCAAATGTTTTACTGTGGAAGACCAAGACTTTGGAGATAGCGTCTAACAATCATATATTCATCTGAGCTCACCGTAAGTTCCTCAAACTCCAAGCAAATCCTCTCGAGAATTTCAGAAAGGGTGTAAGGTGTATCTTCGCTGGCATACCCCTTCTCATG
This sequence comes from uncultured Sphaerochaeta sp., assembly GCF_963676285.1. Taxonomy (NCBI): domain Bacteria; kingdom Pseudomonadati; phylum Spirochaetota; class Spirochaetia; order Spirochaetales; family Sphaerochaetaceae; genus Sphaerochaeta; species uncultured Sphaerochaeta sp. Next base: position 111,756 of record NZ_OY781062.1, on the reverse strand, counting down.
CAACCAGGCAGTGAAGGCAGAGAGCGTAGGTTCACGGAATCCTTTCAGGGTCTTTTCTGCTATCGCAGCAATAACGTCATTCCCACTCCTGGGTCTTTCCTTCAGGAATGCAAGCAATGCATCAAAGTAATTCGCCTCACGATTCAAACTCAATCCATCATCGTCAAGGTCTTGGGGAGTAAGGAGTTTTGCTCTCCCCTTCCTTGCCATTTTCTGGGCTATAGAGAGGAGGGTAAAACGCATTGAGTACACTGCTGATACTCCCTTTGCCTGTCCTGCATTGGAAAAACCGCGATAGAGCAATCGTTCCAATTCCTTGCTGGTGGTACAGAGATACCAGCTGGACAGGCTTCCCAGTGAGTCCCATAGTCCAGGGCCAGATACCTTGCATGATGCTGCGTAGGCGAGGTAATCCTCTTCAAAAGGGGGAAGAGATTCTCTTTTGAGTGATACTTTCTCAAACGGGTGTTTTAAAACCCGATAGTCCCTTTGTTCATCCTCAAGATCTATGAGCAGGTATTCCCCGTCTGTTACCTGGTCAAGTTTTCTCACCTCATCCTGCTGGGCCGTGCAGTAGAACACCTGTCGGCCTTTTGCAATTTCTGCGATTGTCTCGGCAATGGCAAGGGAACGTTCATCGTCGCTGTTGGCCATCAACTCATCAAAAAAGAGTGGGAACTGATACGCTCCACCACCCTCCAGCATCTCGAGAAAAGCCATCCTTAGGGAGAACAAGAGCTGGATGCGTGTACCACTGGAGAGTTGGTCCAAGGTATAGGGACGCATGGTCACTGTATCGTGAGCAAGGAAGCCTGCATCGCCTACGGTGAACAGATAGCGATTCTGGGTGATCCGCTGCAGCCAAGCACTGGCTTTCTTCAGAACCTGTGGTTGAAAGGTTCGTTCGCTCTGTTCCTTGACCTGCTCATAGAGCTGATACACCATCCGTCGGGCAACCTCTTCCTGCCGGAATGTATCCAGGGCTTCCTCTGCCTTCATGCATCCCAGCTCAACATTCTCCAAATTTGTGTCATTACAGAGTTCACGGTACGTACGCTCCCACTCCCAGAGTGTCTTCTCCTGTTCCTTGCGCCTTTCCAATTGTGTAATGGTCTCTTCCAGCAGGACAGTAAAATCGGAGGAATTGCCATGCTCTGCTTCTTCACGGATCTGCTCTGAGTACCCCTCAAGCTTGGTTTTTGCCAGTTGTAATCTCGAGGCAATCTCCTGGTACTCCACAACCTGTGGATCGAGCCGCTCCAATGTATGAATATCTCCAACATCGAGTCCGAGATCTGCATAATATACTTTTCTTGCTTTTTCAGCTTCATGGAACCGAATAATGGCGCTTTCCAGATGCTGTGTTTCCTTCTGCCACTGTTTTGTGAAGCTACGAGCATCATTGATGGTGGTAACCGATGTGGAAGCAACATTGAGAAGCTCCACAACGTCAAAGATACCGGTACCACAAAGTTCCTGAAGCGCCTGGCTAGCTTCCTGATAAGCGTTCTCTGCCTCTCCAAGCAAGGCAGAGGCTTCCTTTTCAGCTGTCTGAAGATGAACCCACTCCTGTAAGTGTTCAGAGAAATGGAAGAACTGGGCACCTTCCAAAGAGGGATCCGAGGATAACTTAAGATCAGAGGCAGCTGCCTCCCACTGATGCAACCAAGCCTTCCACTGGCTCAAATTTTCCTCATAGGCCTTCCTTGCAATTCTTCTTCTCATATTCTCCGCTTCCTTCTGCTGAAGTGAAGCTATAGTGCTTGAGAGCAGTCCTACAGCCCGGGAGATATCAGCTGCAGTGAAGGAATCCAGTGGTGCCTGACCATACTTTTCCAAAAGGGTATTTACTTTTCCAATACCATCAGTTAATTGGATTTCTGCTTCCTTTAAAAGCGGATTTGCCCTTTTTCTCCCTGCAATGATGAACAACAATGCCAGGAGAGGGATGGCGATCAAGGAATATCCTGGATGGAAGAGAAGGCCTAGGGTTGAACCAATTGCTACAGAAAGGAGTGAGAAAATTCCCATAAGAGAAGGCTTCATACGGGAAATTGTTGGCCGCAGTGATTCTTTCCTTGCAGCCAGTACAACCAGGGCAGTGAGTTGTTGCTTTATATCCCGCAATCGTTCAAGCAAGCCGTCTGCTATGGGTTCTTCTTCCCCTATAGCACGCACAATGTACTCGCTGCCGGCTAGTTGGCATCGTATTGGTTCTGAGGTATAGGCAAGGGTATTAAGCTGCTTGACCATCTTTTCAAGGGTCTGCTCATTGGGGGTATCTTCCATGAGCCAACGGTGTGCATTCTCCCAGGATCTTTTTGCCTCTTGAGCCCGTTTTGCTTCATTATTCGCTGAATCAAGCGCTCTTTTTGCCTCTTGCAAAGCATCACTGCGTTGCTCGATCAATCTTGGCATGAGCGGATCATCAAGGACTGCCTGATCCACGTTGCATTGATCAAGAAGACTTTGAGTCTCCATGAGCGCAGCTTTTGCTTGTTGCATTGCAGAATTAGCCGCTTCCCACTCATGCTCTCGTGTTCTCGCTTCTGCTAGGCTATGGACAGTCATATGTCCAAGAACATGATGGTATGTTTTCTGCTGGGTTAGAATCTCTTCGTAGGTCTCTTTCGTAGCGAGATACTCCAGCAAGGTTTCCAGGCGGATTTTCTCTGTCGAATATCCCTCACTCTCTTTAAGCGTATCCTGTAAATCTGAAATATTCTGCCTGAGATCAAGATTCTCAAGGATCACAGCTTGTTGTTCTTTCACCAACCGTTGCTTTTCTTTCAGTGTCTGTACCAGTGTGTACCGCTTCCTGGAAAAGGCCTCAATGCCTCCGGCTTCCCGGACTGCCCTCTCGAGATCAACTCCGCCCTGCATTTCCTTGCGTATGGCATCCAGAAATGCTTCGCCCACACCTTCCTTCGTCAGGAGTTCATGCAGGGGAAACCAGTAGGCATCGGCAAACGCGTCGTTTCTACCGGGAAGTGTGGTAATTAACCCGTCTGATATTCGTTTCTGCTCCAGACGGTTGGAGGAGAGGGAGAGAAACCACTCTGTCTCACCTCTCTGCAATACCGCCTCAGCTTCCAGCGATGGATGTTTGGCGGGTGTAAACAGAAGTGACCAGAGGGCCTTGATTATGGTAGTCTTCCCAACTCCATTTGCCCCGGTAAGGATATTGAGCCCGGGGTGTAGTGCGGCGAGGTCCCCAAAGGAGCGCACAAGGAATCCAGGAGCCTTTGAAAGCGTAAAACGGGTGAACCTGTACGAGTTATTATGCTCCATGCTCCCTCCGCTGGGATTCCATAGCCCTGAGCAACTGAAGTACTGCCCGTTTTCCCCGTTTGATGGCCTCTTCCTGGGTAAGAGAGGTCTGCCTGAGAAGATTGAACCCACTGGTATTGTAACTCTCTGTATCCAATCGTTGATAGGACACTCCCAGTTGCTGTAAGGCATCGCTGTCTAGAAGCATGGTTGCAAGCAGAGCTTGCGGGCCGCTGCCCTTCACCAGTTGATCGAGATCTACCTCCAGCTCTGTTGCATCTTCAATGCGGTTCAACAACAACACCTCCAGATCCTCGTCCTGGAACAGCAGCTCTCTCTCCCTTCCTTCAAAGGAGAAGACCTGTTGCAGGTCCAGATCAGCATGCAGGTTTCCGGTGAACACCAAACTTACTGCAACCGTTCCATGGAATGACATCTTGTAAATATAGGCACGTACCGATCTGGTAACAGCAGAGCGAAGTGATTCAATATCTTGCATGCCGGTAGTATCAACTGCACATTGTTCATACCGGTAGGGACAGAGAGGTATGAACAGTGGATCTTTCCATGTGCGGCCTTGTTCGGTTTCCAGAAGATAGGCCCCATGTGCACCTGTTTCACTCACGTCGAGAGCGAAGGGGGAGCCACAATAGTAAGCAGTGGAAGTACCCAGTCTTCCTCCTCTATGAATATGTCCAAGCATCCAAAGGGGAATACCGGTTTTCAACAATGCATGTTCTTCGATGGGGGCATATTTGGAGTATTGCTGAGTCCAGTCAGCATGCAACAGACCAAGGGAAAGCTTGGAATCATCAACCAGTGATGTATCAAAATCGGCTAAGGGGGATTGTTCCTCATGAGTACTGGGAAACGACCATCCGATGAACCGAACATCCCCGATATCATAGGACTCCCACGTTCCCTTCAAACCAAGGATCTTGATCGCATCACTCTCTTCTGCTAACCGGGGAAAGACTGACCAGTCATGGTTTCCCCCTACCCCTATTACTTGTATTCCTGCATTCTTGAGTTTTTCCAGTCCAGAGAGCAATGGACCATAGACGGATAGCCATGTTCTCTCATGTTCCACGACATCACCGGCCAATACCACTACATCCACGGCAAGCTCTAGCGCTTTTTGGATAATCGCATCCCAAGCAGCGTGTCCGGATTGCGCGAGCTCCGGTTTTCGCCCCAAATGAATGTCTGCACATGCGAGAATTCTCATTCCGCCCTCCATTGAGCGCAGTATACCATAGTTACAGGGTATTTACGCAGGGAGAGGGGGCAGATGCCCCCCCTCCAAAGATACTGCAACCTGAGGATCATTCTGGGTAGGCACCACGCTTTACATACGTGGTATGTAACAGCTGGTGACTCAGATGACCCAGAGGCTGCTCTAGGAATGAGGTATAGAGTTCCTGGATGGACGGATTCTCATGGGATTTGCGTATCGGCATGCCACGGTCTTCCTCATAGATGGACATGGCTCGCTTTCTCCTGATCTCCTTGGTTGATGGAATCGGTTGTCCTCCTCCCCCCAGACATCCATCAGGACAGGTCATCACTTCTATGAACGCGTAGGGACTCTTTCCTTCCTGGATCTGGTCTAGGAGGACACGTGCATTTGCCAGGGTATTGGCTACTGCAACCTTAAGCGGGGTTTCCCCGATCATGATGGTTGCCTCCCTGATACCCTTACCGATGCGGATCTGTTCAAACTCCAACTCCTCCAAGGTAGTCTTGGTGATGGCCTCATATGCAGTTCTGAGTGCCGCTTCCATCACACCACCTGTAGCACCGAACAGTACTGCCGATCCTGTTGACTGTCCAAGGGGATCATCGAACTTGCCCTCTTCAAGATGGGCGAAATCAATCCCGATCCGTTTCAGCATCCTGGCCAGTTCCCGTGTGGTCAACACATAATCGACATCACAGAAGTACTCCTCCTCTGTGAAGGAACCCTTTTCCCGCCAGTAGGAGAAGGCACTGTCAATCTCACTTCTGCCCGCCTCAAACTTCTTTGCAGTACAGGGCATGACCGAGACCACCCGTATGTTCCGTGGATCTATTCCAGCTTGCTCAGCGTAATAGGTCTTGGCAATGGAGCCGAACATCTGTTGTGGCGACTTGCATGATGAGAGATGATCGAGTTGCTCAGGATAGAAGGTTTCAATGAATTTTATCCATCCAGGAGAACAGCTGGTGATCATGGGGAGCGTCCCCCCATTGGTCATGCGGTGTATCAATTCATGAGACTCCTCCATGATGGTAAGATCGGCACTGAACTGGGTATCAAATACCCTGTCAAAGCCGAGTGTCCTCAGAGCACTGACCATCTTGCCGGTCACCAGGGAACCTTCACCCAGGCCCATTGCCTCTCCAAGCCCTACCCGAATAGCCGGGGCGGTCTGCACCAACACTACAAGGTTTGGATCAGCGATCGCATCGAACACTGCCTGCTCATGACTCTTCTCAGTGATGGCACCGGTTGGACAGATAAGGGAGCACTGCCCGCAGTTGGTACAGACTGAGGAAGCAAGTCCTTCATCAAAGAAGGTTGATACGGTCGTACGGAGTCCCCTCCCCATCATCTCAATTGCATGCACTTCTTGTACTTTTGCACATACCTCGACACAACGATTGCAGAGAATGCAGGCATTGGGGTCACGTACAATTGCGGAGGAAGAGGAGTCAATCGGGAGTATCGATTTTTTCGTCCTCTCGAATCGTGACTCTCTCACTCCCAGTTGCAGGGCAAGGGACTGCAACTCGCAGTTGAGGTTTCTCTCACAATTGGTGCAAAGCAATGGATGGTTTGCAAGCAACAACTCAAGATTCAGCTTCCTTGCACGCATAACACGATCGGTGTGGGTATGGATGACCATATCCTGCTGGACGGTATGGAGGCATGAGCGGACCAAACGCCTGAATCCCTCAATTTCGACCACACAGATACCGCAGGACCCGTGTGCAGAGACATCCTCCAGATAGCAGAGTGAAGGAACCTTGATTCCTGCAACCTTGCATGCATCCAGTATTCTTGTCCCCTCCGGGACCGTGACTGTTTTTCCGTCAACGGAGAGTGTGATCATCTTCCTATCCATAGAGCACCTCCTGTTCACACTTGACATCGCACCTGAGACATCTTCCTGCCTCCATTCTTGCCTGACGACCGGTGTATCCCTTGTTCACCTCTTCAAAGGAACCACTTCTTGCAGCAACGGGGAGTTTTTCGGCGTTTATGGCTTTTCCCTCATACAGGGTCTTCCCCACTGTCTGATCATAACTGAAGGTGGTGAAAAGCTGTGCAAACCGGTCTTCTCCACTCAACTTTAGGTCGATTAAGCGGGCAACTTCCTTGCCTTGACCCATCGCCTCAGCTGCAGTGGAAGGTCCGTTGATGACATCACCTATCGCCCAGACATGCTCTTGGTTGGTCTCATACATGTATGGATTCACTTCCAGATGACCACGCTTTGAAACTCCAAGCTTCTCTTTCTGCAAGAGGTCAGTGTCAACCCGTTCCCCGATTGCTACAATGACTGTATCGCAAGGGATTGCGCGGATGGTGCCGGTACCTCGACGTATTCTCCTTCCGCTGAGATCATATTCACCTATCGCCAGCTCCTCCACCTCAAGTGCTTCCAGTCTTCCCTTCTTGTCTCTGGCAACCTTTTTGGGTGCAACGTTGAAGATGCAGGGGATACCTTCACTGAAGGCCTCCTCAATCTCACTCTCATTGGCCGGCATATCCTCCTTGTCTCTTCTATAGGCAATGGTTACTTCCACTCCCATTCTCCACAGAGACCTGGCAACGTCGATGGCGACATTGCCGCCTCCAATAATGACAACACGATTACCAACTAAGGGTACCTCACCCTCAGCAAGTGCGTTGAGGACATCGGTACCTTGCACTACCTGGCCTTTATCAGCACCCTCCAATTGCAAGGTTGCATGATGGTAAGAACCTAGAGCAAGAATGACTTCATCATAGTTGCCTTTGAGATCAGAGAGCCACATATCCTTACCGAGCCGCTTGTTGAAGGCAAAGGTGATGGGAAGTTGCTCAAAGAGCTCCAACTCCTTTGCAAGCACTTCTCTTGGCAGTCTATAGCTTGGTATGCCATAGCGAAGCACACCACCTGCTTCCTTGTGTTCATCGTAGATGGTCACCTCATGCCCAAGACGAACAAGGTAAAAGGCTGCACTCAAACCAGCTGGGCCTGCTCCTACAATTCCAATCTTTTTACCGGTGGATGCAGGAATCCTTGCAACCATCTCCTGGTACACATCCTGTTCGTTACCCATCTTGTAGAGCGTATCTGCAAGGTAGCGATGCAGTTCCCCCTGATGCACAGGAGCATCCAAGGTATCGCGTCTACACCTCATCTGACAGTGGAAGTGGCATATTCTTCCCAGTGTTCCAGGCAGGGGATTGTCTTCCAAGGTGGAGGTAAAGGCCTCTACCAATCGATTCTCCCTGAGCAGTGCAATATAGGCGGGAATCCTCATGGAAAGTGGACAGGAGTTTGAACAAAGCTCATCCACCAGCGCTTCACATGTTCCTGCCACGCAGTGCTTTCTTACGATATGGCTTTCATATTCCTCAGGGAAATAGCGTAGTGTTGTCAGTACAGGATTGGTAGCAGACTGACCAAGTCCACACATTGCTGTGTCACTGATATGGGCACCCAAGGTCTCCAGCATCACCAGATCTTCTTTCCTTCCTTCTCCCTTGGTAATTCTGTCCAGGATGGAAAGTACCTGTGAGAGGCCTTCCCTACAAGGGGTACAGTTGCCACAGGACTCCTTGGTCGTGAATTCAACAAAATAGCGTGCTGAGTCGACCATACAGTTATCGTTGTCCATGACAACCATACCTCCAGAGCCCATGATGGAACCAAGGGCTGCCAAGCTCTCATAGTCGATACTCTTATCAAAGAGATGGGAGGGGATGCATCCTCCTGAGGGGCCTCCACTCTGTACAGCTTTGATACGTTTTGTTTTTGAAACCGATCCCCCTCCTGCCTCATATACCAAGGTTGTAAGCTTCTCTCCCAAGGGCAGTTCGACCAATCCGGTATGCTTGACTTTTCCTACCAAGGAAAATACTTTCGTTCCGGGTGAGGAAGGAATGCCGTATCTCATAAACCAGTCACTACCCTTCCCAATGATGAGAGGAATATTGCACCAGGTCTCCAGATTGTTGATGGTTGTCGGATACCCAAGATATCCTTTCTGGCTTGGGAATGGTGGTTTTGAGCGTGGACGACCAGCCCTTCCTTCTAGCGATGCTATAAGTGCTGTCTCCTCTCCGCAAACAAAGGCTCCAGCACCTTCCACGACCTGCAGATTGAAGCGCATATTTGCTCCAAGGATATCGTCTCCCAACAGATTATTGGCATAGGCATCCTGGATTGCTCTGCTTAGCCGTTCCACTGCCAAGGGGTACTCTGCACGGACATAGATGATCCCCTCATCCGCCCCTGTAACGTAGGCAGCGATCAACATGCCCTCAAGGAGCATATGTGGATCACTCTCCATCTCATTACGGTTCATATATGCACCGGGGTCACCTTCATCAGCGTTGCAGATCAAATACTTCTTCTCTGACTCTTCTTTTTTCATCAATTCCCACTTAAGACCGGTAGGGAATCCAGCCCCTCCCCGTCCCCTGAGCTTTGATGACTTGACTTCCCCGAGTACACTTTCCCTGTTCATGGTAAAGAGCGCCTTCTCAAGTGCTCTGTATCCACCAACAGCGACATACTCAGCAATGTTGGTTGGGTCGATAATCCCAGCATCACGCAACACCAATTTTACTTGTGGATGGAAGAATGGTATTTCATTCCATTCAGGAAGTTCCGGGTACTCCTCTCCATATTCATGTAGAGAGAGATGATGGTCCCATCTGCTTATCTTGCAGAAGGCATTTTCTGCATAATAGGTACCATCAAGCAGTGCTTGTACAATCTGGGTACAGTCTGCTTCCCCTACCTTATGCAGAAGTACCATCGGTTTCCCAGGGTTATACAACAGTACCAGAGGCTCTTCGCTACAACAGCCGAAACAACCAACAGAGCGAAGCAGAAAAGCATCGTTCTGTTTCTTCTGGAGAGCCAGGAATGTTTCAAAGAGCACATCAGCACCACTTCCTATTCCACATGTGCCCATTCCAACTGCAATAGCAGGAATTTCTGGATAGAGGGTCTTTCTTCCTTCATTGTCCAACCGATCCAATATACTGCTCATGCTCCCTCCTTCTGTGCCGAGAGGGCTTCTATCATGGTAGTGAGTTTTTCTTCGGTTACCATGGAGTGGATCACTCCATCGATGGCAATGACCGGAGCAAGCGCACACTGCCCAAAACAAGCCACGGTATGTACGGTAAAACGATAGTCTGGGGTGGTAGCCATCCCATCTTCATCCAGCTCAACGCCGAGCATATGCAACACCTTGTCAAGCAAGGGCTTTGAGCCCCTGGTGTGACAGGCTGTTCCTCGGCAAACGGTAATTACATGTTCGCCTTGTGCTTTCAGATTGAAGAAAGCATAGAATGTGACAACCGAATAGACTTGGGAGAGAGGGATTCCAAGCTCTTTGGCCACCATTACCAGTTCTTGTTTGGGAAGATAGTTGTGTTCATTCGTACGCTGAACTGCTTCCAGTATGGAGAGAAGCGCACCATGTCGCTCTCTATGCTGAGAAACAATCGCCGCGATCTCGTTCGCTCGATCATGCATGAGGACCTCCTTGGAAAAAAACACGGGACACACCCTTTGTATTGCAAATACCACCAAATAAGGTAGTAGCAGTTCCAGAAGATCGAGTTAATTCTAAACCAGCATTTCTCTGAAAGCAAGGTATATTATGTACTTATTAGCTATATAATATAGCTATATTTTACATTATTAATACTTTTATGTGAAATACGGTATATTAATAAATCATTTATCCCATTTGACCTTCACTTGGATTTTTACATATGCTGTAAGCAGGAGGAACGCATGAAACACTATAGAAAAGAACTGTTTTTCCATCTCCCTACCAGAAGAGGATTAGTAAACATTACCAGTGATGTCCAGGATGCTATTGATGAGAGTGGTATCAAGGAAGGATTGGTATTGATCAATGCGATGAATATCACAGCCAGTGTATTCATCAATGATGATGAGAGTGGTCTGCATCAGGACTATGAACGTTGGCTTGAGAAACTGGCTCCTGAAAAGCCCTACTCCCAATACAATCACAATGGGTATGAGGATAATGCGGATGCTCACCTGAAGAGAACCATCATGGGACGAGAGACGGTCTGTGCTATTACAAACGGAAGGCTCGACTTTGGGACTTGGGAGCAAATCTTCTACTTTGAGTTCGATGGGAAGAGAGAGAAACATGCCTTGATTAAGATTATAGGTGAATAAGTATCAGAAATCCTTTCCACTTTTACTTGATGTATCCTCCTTGCCATAGGAAGGAGCAGTCTCCCTAAGCATTCCTTGCCGCAATACCCGATTGATCTTTGTTTGGTAACCTTTACCTTTTGACTTGTAATGATCAAGTACATCAGCATCGACATAGATGCTGATCTTTTTCTTGATTGGGCGATAATTCTCTGGATTACGCAAATGAGAGGGCTGCAATTGTGCCAACTGTTCATCAGTCATCTCCGGAATGTCAGAGAAATCGATTTTCTCGACGCTCTCGATCTGCTTATCTTCTCTTTTCTTCATACTCATAATACGCCTTCTTTTAGGCCTCCCTCGCTGATATGATTCTGATGACCCCATTCCTGTCCGTATAGGCAATCATTATTACAAGGTAAATTCCATGTCGTCCGATACACTGATACCTGGTCTCTTCCAATGTTGAGTGTTCCCAATCGACCCAATCCAAAAGATTTGGATCGTCGAACACATCAGCAATATCTTCAAATGAGAACCCGTGTTTCTTTTTGTTCTTCTTGCTCTTCTCCGGGTCCAACGTATACAATTGAAAACTCCTTCTATATATACATAATTATATAGACATATTTGTCTGTGTCAAGAAATCATTTTACATCCAAGAGAACTAATATTCGCTACCATCCTCATTCGTATTTTTAAAATCTAAGGTTTCTTACTCTAGTGAGCAAATTTCAAAATGCTAAGCAATACGTATGAATATACACGGAATTATGCATAACCATTCATATCAGGTGGCACGACAGTCAACCAGATGATTTTCTCTCCAGGATGACGGAGAGAATCACCCCCAAGGCAAGTCGATAGACGCACCAAGGCATCCCTTCTTCGTTGGAGGGGTGTCTTCAATTCCTTTGATTGTGGCTAGGATACCCTCTGTGCCTTGTGTTGCTCATACAGGATCAGCACATTCCGCACCTTCTTCATGGTGGTGAGGAGAATGGCCAGAGCGATCTCATACCGGGCGTGGGCTCCCCGCTTGTAGATGATGTCGGGAAGGAACCCGTCCTTGAGCTCGCCGTTGGTCCTCTCCACGGTGGTCCTGGCGGCATACCGCCTCTGGGAAGCGGGGTCCAGGGGGTCGGCGACCACCCCCTTGTAGGCCCTGCGGTCGATGATCGCCTTCCTTCCTATCATGTCGACATAGTCTCGTTGATCACAGGGCTGATGTACCCCTTGTCGAGCAGTACATACAAGAAATCGGTGGTCTTCCTTGCCTTTTTCATGAGGGGGACTGCGACCTTGCTGTCATGGACCGAGGCCCCGGTCACCGCGAAGCTCACGGGCACCCCGTAATCATCAGTGGCAAGATGGGCCTTGTAGCCGATGAACCATTGTTTCTTCCCCTTGGAATTCTGTTTCGCGGTAATGGAACAGCGCATTTCCAGTCTTTCCATCGACTCCCCGAAGGATTCCTGCAGATAGGCAATCCGTTCTTGCTCCAGCCTGGCCTGACGCTCACGATACTGTTGTTCCTCCAGCGATCCCTTCGCCTTGCGTCCTCTCTTCTCGTTGGCCTTGGCTTCCGGTGCCCTGGTCTAGATGGGCTTCTCCCGTGCCCCGATGGTGGTGCTGTCTATGCTCAGGTGTCCGATTGCCAGCCTGTCCATTGATGATGTATACGCCTGTATCACCCGTTCATGGAGGAGTGAGGGGTCGACGATCCTCTCCACTTCCCTGGAAAGCCTGCTCACACTCGCCTCACTGGGTACCCTGTTGATTCCAAGCATGTCCTTCAGGTTCCCGTTCTCACAAAGGAGCGACAGTGTTCCCTTCACCGTCCGTACCTGGTGGTGAAGCTTGAGCAGCATGATGCCCAGTATCGGCAGCAGGTCGTAGCCGAGCCTTCCCCTGCGGTGGCTTCTCTGCAAACTGTGCAATTCATCGGGGGTGAGCAGGGACTGCACCCCATGATAATATTGCAGGAACTCAAGCTCCCTCTCTGAGGGTACCCGGAACAGGCAGGAGCCCAGGTCGTCATGGGAGAAGAGCAGGGATTGCAGAACTAGTGGGGTTGGTGTAATATGGTGCATAAGAAGGACCTCTTTTGTTTGTTTTTTGTGGTAATTAAACAATAACAAAAAATGGTCCTTTTTTCTATATCCAACATGCAATTAACAACGAAATCGAGGCAGATTCCTGTCAGTCACATGGGCCAGCAGCAGATATGGGGTATGTGAGTGATGGTTTTGTATACTTATGCATTACTAGGTTCCTGAAAACCCATTTTGCAATTGACTCTAGTAGTTTTAGAAAAATTACTAGTTATAATATTTGCATTACATGTAATACGTGTATTACAATGTTCATGAATTTGCTAATGATCAAAAAAGGAGACCTACATGACTGAGAGCATATCAGTACGCTTACCGAAAGAACTGGTAGACAGGCTTAACAACCTGGCAGAGCAAACAGGCAGAACAAAAACGTACTACATCCAGGAAGCGCTTGAAGATAAGGTTTGTGATCTTGAAATGATTTACCTAGCAAAAAAACGCGACGAAGATGTGAGAGCTGGTCGCAGCAAAACCACTACGCTTGAAGAAGTTATTGCAGAAAATAGCTTATCAGATCAGGTTTGAGGAGCAAGCTAAAAAGGAACTTTCTGCTTTGGATAACTCTGTAAAAATCAAGATATTGAAATTCTTAAGAAAACTGGAAGGCCGAAAAGATCCAAGGTCGCTAGGAAAGCCTCTTACAGCTAACCTTTCACGTTATTGGAGGTATCGGGTTGGCAATTACCGGATCATTTGCAAAATAGTCGACAAGGAAATTATTATCCTGATTCTTGCTGTTCAGCATCGAAGTACAGTATATAAGAGATCTAATAAATTCTGAGGTTTTCACAAAGCGTGTCTTGCAACTATGTAAACCCATTCATATCAAGGATTCTTGAAACTAAGGATGTCTTCCAAAGTTTTATGCAGCAATAATGAGTAAACTGTTTGCCTTTCTATAAGAGAGAGAAACATGCCTTGATTAAGATCATAGGTGAATAAGTATCAGGAATCTTCTTCTCTTTTGCTTGAGAGATTCTCCTTGCCATAGGAAGGAGCAGTCTCCCTGAGCATTTCCTGTCGAAGAACCTTGTTTATCCTTGTCTGATATCCTTTTCCTTTTGCCTTGAAATACTCCAGCACATCAGCGTCCAGCTTGATGCTGATGGCTTTCTTTACAGGGACCACCTTATAATAATCCCTAGGCACAACTCGCTGCAGAGTTTCCAGGTAATCAGGAGTAAGCTCCGGAATATCTGAAAAGTCAATTCCACGAGATTTTAATTCCTCTACTTCTTTATCACTCAATTCGTCTCTATCTGCCATAGTATAATCCTTCTTCCCATTCAAAACATCCATCATCACTCACTATTGTACACCCCATAGTACACCCTCACTATGAGTATATACTATACAATATATACTGTATAAAATATTCTCAATGAATGAGCACTACCTAGGGCATTATTCCTCATTTATGGAACTATGCAAATAACACCAACAGATAATGCCATTAGGAAATCTTCAATGGTTAATTATGATGGGAAGGGGGAGACACCTCCCTTGATCAAGATCATAGGTGAATACGTATCAGGAATCTTCTTCACTCTTCCTGAGGGATACTCCTTACCATAAAAAGTAGTATTTCTTATTCTGGAACTTTGTGTATCCTTCTAACTTAGGCTTCTGCATTCACATAATAGACCATGGGAATAATATCCTCATACGAGCCATCAGGCATGAGAAATCCTCCATGAATGATGCCAAGTCTTTGGAATCCGAGTGATTCATAGAGATGAATTGCTGCACTGTTTGTTGCAACCACTGCATTGAATTGCATGATCCGAAAACCAAACCTTGGCAACCTGGAGAGGGAATCCTGAACCAAGGCTTTCCCCACCCCCTGTCCTTGGAATCTGTTATCCACAGCATACGAGGCATTGGCTATATGGCCAACACGTCCAACATTGTTGGGGTGAAGGATATAGAGCCCCTTGATGGTTCCCTGATCCTCTGCAACACCACAGAAACTCTGACTCGCAAAGAAGGAGATTGCCTTTGTATCGGAAAGGCATTCTGTCTGGGGAAACGCTTTGCCTTCTTTAACCACCTCATTCCAGATGGCTCTCATCCTAGGAATGTCAGTCTCCCTGTACGCTCTTACCACCATCTCATTCTCCTTCACTTGCAAGAAACCCTCGCTTTGCGATACGCTCACGTAAGAGCACTCGGGAGGGCTTTTTTATCATGCATACCACTATGGTACCTGTTTCCATGCTAGTACAATGTACTGCAAACAATTTTGCCTCTGCAAGCTTACTGGTGGTGTATACGCCAAAAGAGCAAAAGAGCGCAGAGCACTACCAGAAGCTGTATCCTGCCTTCCCCTTCATAGAAACTGAGGAGCCGTTAACACTCCTAAAAGAAGAAAAAGCGTCTTACCTGCTGGGAGAGAATCTGACGCTTACCTGTTACTGTCCACTCTCAGGTGTTACTACTCCCTATCTCACCTTCCACTTCCATACCTTGGAAGATGCTTACACCTATACCCGTTTGTACCCAAACCCTGCTATAGACCTCCCCCGATTGATCAAAGAGGATGCAAAACTACTCGCTGAAGGAAAGCTGGTAGCTTTCCCAACCGAGACTGTATATGGACTAGGCGGTGATGCCACCAACGAAGAAGCAGTCAGGGGGATTTTCGCTGCCAAGGAACGACCATTCTTTGATCCTCTCATTGTCCATATTGCTGAATTGTCACAACTTGATGGCTTGGTTGCTCAAGTGAGCGACCAAGCAAAAGCCCTCATGGAGCAATTTTGGCCCGGCCCCCTTACCTTGGTAATGAAGAAACACCCCCAGGTTGCCGACATAGTCACTGCAGGAAGCGAGACGGTAGCGGTAAGAATGCCTGCAAATCCTCTTGCTCT
The DNA here is from genome assembly GCF_963676285.1 of uncultured Sphaerochaeta sp. Taxonomy (NCBI): domain Bacteria; kingdom Pseudomonadati; phylum Spirochaetota; class Spirochaetia; order Spirochaetales; family Sphaerochaetaceae; genus Sphaerochaeta; species uncultured Sphaerochaeta sp. The sequence continues at coordinate 96,093 of NZ_OY781062.1, read as the reverse complement.
TGCCCTGATCAAGGCAAGCGGTAAGCCAATTGCAGCTCCAAGCGCCAACCGGTTTGGATATACCAGCCCTACCACCGCCGAGCATGTGAGAGAGCAACTCTCAGGCAGGATAGCAGCAATCCTCGACGGGGGTGCCTGTACAGTAGGAATTGAATCAACAGTACTTGCGTTGCATACACCCATTCCCACCATTCTCAGACCCGGTAAAATTGGTATCCAAGAGCTTTCTCCTCTGCTTGGCGAAGTAGATATTGCAAAACAAGCCGGTCCTACCGATACCAAGATGGAAAGCCCAGGATTGCTGGAATCGCACTATGCCCCAACGACCCCACTCTACCTGGTTGATGATGTTCGTCAGTACCAAGGATGTGAGGATGTGGGCGTATTACTGTCTGAGGATATTGGAGTTTCGTTCAAAGGCCCTGTGGCCTACATCAGTGAAGACAAGGACAGTGAGAAAGCCGCAATGAGGCTCTATTGGGCGATCAGGAAGCTAGATGGCATGGGACTACGTTTCATGGTATGTTCCCTGTTGCCTGAACAGGGAATCGGGGTAGCAATCAACAATCGATTGAGAAAGGCAGCAACGAAGAAAGCACAGCCTAGCTGTTGAGTACGTCGGCAAATTCCTTGATCGCGTCATATTGGATTCGTTTGACATCCTCATCACTTTTGCTCATCATCTTGATCATCTTTTTGGTGAACCATCCCATATGGGAGAAGAGGAACTGCCCTCCAAAACTGTTTTTTACCAATGCATGGGCAACCAAGGGAGGGGCATAGCAATGATCCAATTGCTTGACACTTCCTTCCCCCTCTTCCATATCACAGGTAAAGAGTCCTAAACGCTTACCCAGTAAGGTCGATTCATGGTCACTGCAAAAACGCTTAACCCGTTTGTTAATCCTACCTGCATAGACAGGGCTTCCTACGACAACAGTCTCGAACCCGGCAAGATCAACCGTGGGATTATCTGCAAGGTTTTGTAATACGACCTCCCCTTCCAGTGCATCACTGAGTAGATTCGCACATGCTCCGGTCGTACCATATCGAGTTGCATAGATGATGAGTGTTTTCATAGGTTACCTCTCCTTTGCCCTGCTAACTATAGCATACACAGGGCAAAAGAGAAATCAATGAAAATGCCTAACAGCGCATCTTCTTTACGACCACTTCGGCTGCCTTGATCAAAGGATACCCTGCAGGAGAACCAGTCAACAAGGGTTGGGTACCGATTTGCATCGTAAGGAGCTGCTTGACCGTTACACGATTCTGAATAAGGAAACCGATTGCGTTGGTCAACTCCCCAATAGTAGTGCCGCCATACACCTCTGCACCAAGAATCATGCCACAATCGCTGGCAACAATAAGTTTCACCATCTGCTTGTGGGAGTGCTCGAGGTTTCCGGGATGGGTATCCATACCGGTAAAACTGCCACAGATGACCGAAAAATTTTCAGCTACCGCACGAGCCTCAGTAATCCCTGCAGTCCCAAAAGCATGATTGCCAATAGCTGTAGAGTAGATGGCAATGGTCCCTGTGAATGGTTTACAGGGGCTCAGAGAATAGAGGTTCATACCTGCTGTCCTGGCTTCAGCACATGCAGTGGAGGCAAGCATCGTACGATCAAGTTTCCTGGTAACAAAATCACGTTTCTCTGCACAGTCCCCTACCGCAACGATATCACTGGTACAGGGCAATACACGCATATATTCACAGGTTTTGATGAAGTCAAACTCATTGAGTTCAATGCCTGCTGCTTTTGCAATTGCAGTATTGGGTGCATATCCCATGGATAGGATTACTGCATCAGCCTTGATATGTTCACCACTGGTGAGAATAACCTCACTGACCTTTCCATCCTTTCCCTTGATCTCACTGGCACCCTTGCCGGTAATGACCTTTACACCACGCTCTTCCAGATGCTCCTGGGCAAGGACTCCAAACTCATCGTCAAAGGCACGATTAAGGATTGCTTTCTCAATCTCCAATAAGGTGACATGGTACCCTTTCTTGTTCAGCTCGTCAGACACTTCAACTCCGATGAAACCGGCACCAATGACTATGATCTCCTTGAGATCTTTGAGTTCATCAAGCATCTTGTCAAGGTACACCTTGTTTTTAGGTATGGTGAATACTCTTTCCAGATCTCCACCCTTGAGCCAAGCCGGCTTGGTGGGGATACTGCCCAGGGCAAGGATCAACTTGGAGTACTGCATCGTTTCGCCACTTGCAAACACGCATTGTCTTTCCTTGACCTTGATTTCGGTCATTTCATCCACGACAATCTCAACCCCTACTGAGGTAAGCAACTTGTCTGGGAGAATATCCTTGCTACTGTCACTGAGCGTTCCGAAAATATAGGGAATTCCACAAGGAATCAGGACTTGCTCTTCCTTACGAACCAAAACCACTTCTTTCTCTGGATAGGTAGTCTTCGTGGTGATTGCTGCCTGCAATCCGGAGGCACCGCCCCCAATAACTAATACATCAATAATTCTCATATGCTCTCCTTGCGTTTACTATGTTCAGTATGCGCCCAGAGATAGTGATTCTCAAGGATATTCTTTAAAGAAAAACATCTTTTTTCTTATTATATAAGTATTTATATTATTATATGATTATATATCATTACCAATCATATATGCATTATTTCAGATATTTACGTTAAGAAAGAGGGTCCGAAGACCCTCTTGGAGATTACGTTATCTACAATTTAGCGACGGCCATATCCACCTTGTGGAGATCCAGCTTTCTGTCCACGGCCACCGGCCATGCCACCCTGAGGTGAGCCGCCTCTCTGGCCACGACCACTAGCAAATCCACTCTGATACTGGCCACCTGCAGCCTGTCTCAGTTCAGCTTCAGCCCTTCTCTCTTCAATCTGTGCCTGCAGTTCAGCTGGAAGCTCGTCAAAAATACAATTTTCTGCAGTACAATCCATCATCATCACACGCTGTTGCACAGCCTGGTTCTGCTGGACACTTGCTCTAGGAGCTGTTGCTACAGCCCTACCCTGCACTGGAGCTACTGCTCTACCTTGAGCGAATGCAGGAGCTGCACTCAGTGCTACGATACCGACGATTAGCAGGATGGCTACCATCCCAATACGTTTTTTGTTCTTCATTCTTTGACCTCCAGTCAATTTGTTTGTCTTGACTAGAGTTTCGCACTGTAGTGTCCAGAGAGTTTCAACAGTAGATAAAGATTAGGTAAAGTAGAGGGTAAATTTGGTTTTTTTCTTGCTGGTCACAGCAATATTCCAACCATGAGCCTCAACAATGGCTTTTACTATGGAAAGCCCCAGCCCACTACCTTCACTGGTACGAGAGGCTTCGGCTCTGCTTAGTCTATCAAAAAGTCTTGGGAGGAAGGCCTCCTCAATGACTCCTTCGTTTTCAATACTCAGCTGCACGGCATTACCCGCCGAATCACCCACAACAAGGATGCCAATAGAGGAAGGAGCATTTCCGTATCGCACTGCATTGGAAATCAAGTTGTCCAGGAGTCTGGTAAACAGGTTCAAATCGGCTGGTAATAACAGGGGTATGGCAGTGTAAGAGAATTCCATCCCTTTCTGCTTTGCTTGCACTTCAAATCGGGACAATAGATTCTTGAGTACTTCATCTACCCTTACTGGCTCAGTATGTACTGCATAGCCCGGCGATTCCAGATGCGTCAGGAGCGAGAGATCATTGATCATATACGTTAATTTTTCTGTTTCTGCCAGAAAAAGCGCAATGCGATGTTCATCCAGTTTCAACACTCCATCAGCAACACCTTCCAACTGACCTTTAAGCACAGTAACGGGGCTTCTCAAGTCATGGGCAATATCAGCAGCCCACTGACTACGAAGCCTCTCCTCATGCAATAAATTTTCCTGGAGTTTTTTTGCTGCTTCACTGATGTCTGCAAACTCACTCACCATACTTTGTTTTAATACAACATCCCGCTGACGATTGGCCATACTGGACAATCCTTCCGTGAGTTCCCGACTCCGCTTCTTGAGTGGGATAAAAAAGAGAAAGGCAAGCAGTACTGCTACAAGCAAGGAAATAAGCAATGCCCAGATGAGTACATTCTTTGCAGCTGAGACAAGCATTGCATTGGCTTCTACCTCGGAAAAGGTAGGCAGATGCATGGAATAGTAGGCAATGGTTTGTCCATCCTCACCGGTGATGGGGAGTACCTTCTGGTTTTCCAATTGTCCAAACTGAAACCCCCTCGCCCTTCCAACACTGCGATCAGTTTTATGGTAGGAGTAGAGCGTTTTTCTCCCAGTATCGGAGATGATCAGGTAGGTTGGTTGTTGCAATAGGTCTTCCAATGCAACGGATAGGCTTCCTTCACTCAGCGTTCCTTCTTGCCTGTAGACTTCCAGGACCCGTTCTTCAATCTGTCTCTGCAGGCTAGTGGTTTGCTGGGAGTACCAGGCATCCTGGGTTGCATCCAATCCGAAAAAGAGCATCAGGGACAGTAAGGAGGTAAACACTAGAAGGCTGAGGAGTACCAGGAGGAAGTTCAGCTTTGACAGGGAAATGGTTCTTCTCATCCTAACTTTCCTTCCGTTTCCCCGCAAATGCGTACCCGAATCCCCTCACTGTCTTGATCCATTCAACTGATCCAAGCTTTGATCGCAGGTTCTTCATATGGGTGTTGATCGTTCTGTCACTTCCGTCATGTACATACCCCAGGCATTCACCCAAAAGCCGCTGTCTTGTGATCAACTGGGGACTGTTCTCAGCAAGCAGAAGAAGCATTTTCCATTCAAGCGCCGTAAGGGATAGCAATGTACCATCAAGGACGACTTCATGGGTGTGTGCATTGAGTTGAAGCGTATGACCGTCCAATTCAAATACATCACCTTCTGTTTGTTGCTTACCACCCTGCTCTACTCTTCTGAGGATTGCCTGAACCCGCAATACCAACTCCTTAGGACTGAATGGTTTTACAATATAATCCTCTGACCCGAGTTCAAGACCGGTGATTCGATCACTCTCGGATTCACGAGCGGTCAGGAATATGAAGGGGATACTCATATCATACGCATGTATCTGCTTAGCTAGAAGAAAACCATCCCCATCAGGCAGCATAACATCAAGGATGCAAAGACGGGGATGTTTGTATTCCAGACTTTCAATGACACCTTCACACTTACTGAATACTTCAGTGGTGTATCCTGATAACTGCAAGTAGGCTTGGATGGTCTCCGCAATTGCTGGATTGTCCTCAACAATATATATCATGGGTAGATGATAGGATTGTGAGTTCCAAAAAACAAGACACTCCTCTTATTCTTTACCTACTCTTCATCTTAGAGGGCGGTCCAGCCACCATCGACCATGAGGAGGGTACCTGTTACCATGTCTGCATGATCACTCGCGAAATAAAGAACTGCAGATGCAACATCGTCAATGGAGGCAACCTTTCCACGGGGGATCTTATCAAGTACCCCTTCAAGGAATGCTGGGTCATCGAGTCTTTCAGCAGTACCAGGGGTGTAGACGAAGGTAGGGCCAACTGCATTGACCGTAATGTTGCTTGGGGACCACTCAGCGGCCAATACCTTGGTGAGCATGTTCAGTCCACCTTTTGAAGCACAATAGACAGCCTCATGAGGGATGGCCACCACAGAAGCTTGGCTGGATATGTTCACGATACGTCCCTTCTTACGGGAGAGCATCCTCTTTCCTGCTTCCTGGCAACAGAAGAAGGTTCCTTTCAGGTTCAAATCCATCATCCAGTCCCAGTCTTCCTCGGTTATCTCCTCAGCTGGGATAGGATTACCCATTCCTGCATTGTTTACCAGTACATCGATTGGCCCCATTTCCTTTTCAATACGGGAAAAACAATCCCTGATCGATTCAACTCTTCTCAAGTCAAGTTTGAAGGCTTTGCATTCGCCCCCTTGTTCCTGTATGCCGGCAGCAACCTGCTCAAGCGCATCAATGTCGCGTGCAGCGATTGCTACCCGTGCTCCCTCAAAGGCGATGATCTCAGCCAAGCCCTTGCCGATGCCTTTGCTAGCACCAGTTACTACCACCAATTTCCCTTCCAAGGTAGAACCAAATCGTTTTCCTTCCATACCAGCGTCTCCTTCTCTCTCTGTAGCCTACGACGGGCACTAACAATCGTCAAGCAAATCGTTATCCAACAAGTCGAGAGCATCTGTGTACAGAAAGCGATCAGGATGGTACCATCAATTCAGCTATAAAGGACAACATATGAAACCATATAGAGCACCAGATGCATTAATTGATGATTTCGCACAATTTGCCTCTCACTATGCGGATATTTCTCCCACTGAGCTGAAACCAATGATACGGCATCTTCCTATAGCGTTCTTCAAGAAAGGCACTGTGCTGATCAGACAGGGAGACCCTGTAACCCAATGCTTCTTTATGTTGCAGGGATGCGCAAGGAAGTATGCAGTGAATGAGGAAGGAAAAGAAATTACTTCTGATTTCATTACAGAGCATCAAAGCATCGCAATCCTCACTTCCAAGGACTCCCCCTACTTCGTTACATGTCTTGAGGATTCAGTCATGATTGTGGGTGATCTGGATCAACAATCAGATGAGTTTGATACATACCCAGTCTTTGCGGATATAACAAGAAAAATGATGGAAGAATCACTTGGGAAAATGCATGACGAGTACGCAGCTTTCATCAGTATGGGTCCAGAGGATAGGGTCAGGAGACTCATGCAAACACGTATGGATCTCTTTACAAGAGTCCCCCAACATCAACTTGCAAGCTATATCGGCATTACCGCTGAGTCCTTGAGCAGGATCAAGCGCCGCCTTGCAGAATCTTCTCTTGTATAAACATTTTTCCTCGTGTTAGCACCAACCAGAACCCCAAGAGCAACTCACCTGCTGCCATTGGAATACTAAGGGTGTCTTCCAGAATCATGACTGTCTGGTATGACTGAGGTACGATTGTCTCGATTCCATGAATGAGAGAATAGCCAACCCCCCCTATCAACAACAGGACTCCCAGCAGTTTGACCAACCATCGGCCATGTACATGTAACAGAACACTGCCTAGGAACATGAGATGAAAACCAAAGAGGAACAAACCGAAGGACCAGATCCGGAGGAATGCTTCCATATTCTTTCTGAACAACATGTATAGGGCGACTGCAAGGATACCTGAGTAGATGAAACGTGTCAGGCTAGTTAAGACAGCCAGCCGTTTACTAATAGGAATAAAAATTACACAGAACCCATATGAAACCAAGAGATCGGTTACCAGTATTACCGTAAATAAGAGGTTCATGACACGAAAAGCCCCCTTATTGGCTTCAATCAATTGCAGTGTCTGCATTGGATCTGCCTCCCGATATAAGGTTGGGAAGATCATTCCATAGGCGATTCCAGCAGCAAGCGCCATGATAAAGATTGACAGACCAGAAATTAGGCTCCATGAGCGTATTGATTTAGCATTTTTCATATATATTTGTACTCCTTAATTAACCATTAAACTGGCTTTAGTATGAATACAAAGGAGTAAGGTTTCATTGACGTACGTCAAGATTATGCATAAAAATGAAAAAATTTGAAATGAATGCACCCAGACTTCGGCAACTTGGATGATCGCTCTGTTATCACTACAAAACAATTCAGCTCCAGCCATCAAAAGACGGCTGAAGCCAGATTAACTAGAGGTATCGTTCAAGCTTTTTCACTGCAAGCTCAACCCTTCTCTTTCCTTCCTCTTCCAATGGTTTGAAGGGTTTTCTACAGGGTCCTGATGAAGCCCCGAGATAGGTCATTGCATACTTGACTGCAGGAAAAATGCCTTCTTGCACCAATGATTCGACAAACGTATTCAGTAAATGCTGTTTCTCTTGTGCTTTCTCAATATCTCCTTGTATAAAATCATCTCTGATCGCCTTGAAGAGTTTCGGACAAACATTGACAGTAGTACCTATGGTACTCTGGGCACCAGCAGTTAAACTGTATAGATAGATCTCATCAAAACCATTGAATAATGTCTTGTCAGGGAAAGCCTGTCCCAGTCTCTCCAGGTCATAGAGATTCATACTCGTATGCTTGATACCTACGATATTCTCGTTGCTCATGATGGCACTATCTTTCGAGAAAGAGATACCCGTAAATTGCGGGATGTTATAGACAATCACACCGATATCAACAGAATCTGCAACATCTGCGTAATACTGCTCGACCTCAGCTTGGCTGTAGTTGTAATAGATCGGTGGGATGAGTGAAACTGCTTGTGCGCCTCTTTTCTGTGCATGAACAGAGAGATCTATGGCTTCCCTGGTTCCCAGGGACCCTGTATGTGCATAGAAAGGCACCTTCCCTTCCGTTACAGAAGCTACGGTATCAACAACCAGTTTCCTCTCATCTGGCGAAAGCAATAGCCCCTCGCCAGATGAACCGCAACAATAGAAACCATCTGCACCATGTCCAATTTCATACTCAACAAGCTTCTCAAGCGCATGAACATCAACTTCCCTGCCTTCGTCCATGGGAGTAATCAAGGCAGAGATTACAGAAGGGGTATTGGCTACCATGCTGTCCAGCCTCCATCAACAACAAGATTTGATCCAGTCATATAGGTTGATGCTGCACTGGAGAGAAAGATGATTGCACCATTGAATTCATCTGCCTGTGCCATTCTTCCGATCGGCATCCTTGCCTCATAATTTGCGTGGAAATACTCATCCTGGGTCTCTCTCCAGACACCACTAGGTGTTAGGGTATTTACCCGAATACCTTTCTTACCCCAATACGTGGCACAATAACGAGTCAAATTATATATTCCACTCTTGGCTGCACTATAGGCAACCGGCTTGATGAATGGGACTCCAGTCATCTCCTTTTTGTAGGCATAGATATCCTGTACAGGACTCACCATTCCATAGATTGATCCTACATTTATAATGGAACCAGTCTTTCCAGCCTTTACCATGCGTGCCCCAACAGCCTGCGTCATCAAGAAAGTGCCTACCAGGTTTGTCTCTACAACCTCCCTGAATACATCTTCAGGAAATTCTTCAAAAGGACCACTGACTTCAGGCGGAGCGCTTGGCTGCGTGTCGATACCTGCATTGTTTATCAATACATCGGGGGTACCCCATGCATGTTCAATTGCATCAAGAGCCTCCTCTATAGATTCCTTCTTACAGATATCAGCGCGTTGAAGCAGCAAATGCTTATGCTTGGAAGCTTCTTCACCCAAAGCTACTCTGGCTTTTTCAAAGCTGGCAGAACGGGAGAGGACAGCAACCTTTGCATCCCTGTTCAAAAATTCAAGGACAAACTGGGCTCCAATCTGACCCAAACCACCAGTGATTACAACGATTTTTCCGGAAACATCAAACAAATTGTCTTTCATACAATTACCATATCCTTACTAAATTTATTATGCATGCAACAGTACATCGGGTAGCCAGGTAACAATCTGTGGCATATACGTAACGAGAAACAGAACAACCAAGAGTGGAATAATAAACGGAAGAATTGCCTTGTACATTCTGTTCAACGATATCTTGGCTACATCAGCAATGATAAACAGACAAACACCAAAAGGTGGTGTTACCTGTCCGATCATCAGATTCAAGACCATGACCACACCAAAGTGAACCAAATCAAGCCCAAGCGCTTTAACGATGGGAAGCAAGACAGGCAACATCAAGGTCAATATTGCTCCTGGCTCCATGAACATTCCCAATACAAGCAGGAGAATATTTATAACCAAGAGAATGATATAGGGATTATCACTGATTCCCAATATAAAGGTAGCCATCTGAGTTGAGACACCCTCTTTAATAAGAACATAGCTGAAAAGCATCGAGGTTCCTATGATAAACAGTGTGTTTGCACTCGTGATAGCACTCTCAAGCAGGCACTCCTTGAAAGTCTTCCAATCCAAGGTCCTATACACTACCAGAGCAATAACCAAAGCGTAGGCAACAGCAACGCTTGAAGCTTCTGTTGGGGTGAACCAACCAAGGGTGAATCCACTGAGAATAATCAGCGGGGTTATGATAGAGAGAATCGAAGCAAAAAACTGCTTGACCAACAATACCAGACTGAAGGCTACCCTTTGGTATGAACGATTGATGGCAAATACGAAGACCATGATCATAAGAGCAATCGCCATCAACAAGCCAGGGACAACGCCTCCCATGAACAGTTGTGACACACTCACAGATGCAACAGACCCATAGATGATCAAGGGTATGGAAGGAGGGAAGATAGGCCCAATCACTGTTGACGATGCGGTAACCGCCGCAGAAAAGTCATCATCATATCCATTGGTGGACATTGCTTCCATCTCAATGGTTCCAAGTCCTCCTGCATCTGCTGCGGCACTACCGCTCATACCTGCGAAAATCAAGCTTGCTACAATATTGGCATGACCCAATCCACCAGGTATCCATCCTACCAAGCGTTTTGCAAAATCAAAGATCTTTTCTGTTATCTTTCCAGCATTCATCAGGTTGCCGGCCAAGATGAACAAGGGGATTGCTATCAACAAGAATGAATCGATACCACTGACCATTTTCTGGCCTATCACCATCAAGGGATACCCGAGGTTCAAACATCCCAATACCGCACTGGCTCCAATCGATATGCTGATCGGTACCCCAATCAACAGCAAAAGTATAAAACTACCAAAAAACAATATCATGACACGTTCTCCCCTCTTGCCTTCACAACAAGGTCATACATGGATTTAACACAAAGAAACACACCAGTAATTACCATGGGGACATACTGATACATCTTTGAAAAGCTCGGCATTGAAGAGTAAAACTCAGTACTGATGAAAGGATAGAGTCCTTTGAATGCCAGAATCATCACGATTCCAAGCAATATTGCTGCAAAACGCTGAATGACCCATAGCACTGTGCGTAATCTGCCCTTCGTCCTTACAAAGAACATATCAAGGGAGATCATTCTGTTTTGGTCATATAATACAATGATGCCCAAAAATGCCATCCATAAAAACATAAACCCAGAAAGTTCTGTCATTCCTTTGAAAGAAGAACCGAGGAGATTACGAAGCACTAGTTCGTTTAGCATCAATAACACAATTCCAGCTACCAGAAGCATGAGTAAAACAGATATGCATTTTACAAAGCCATCCAGTATTTTTCTTATTACTACCATGTGAATCCTTCCTCAAATTCAATGATACAAGGGCGAGAGACCTCTCGCCCTTGTATACGACAGTCCTGCTTAGTTTGCCAAGATTGCATCCAAGATTGCTTGGTTGTACCAAGCTGCATCCTTGTACTGCGTGTAGTACGCGGATCCACCCAACTTGTCCTTGAAGCTCTGGATATCTGGGGTCTCATTGAACTGGACTCCAGCTTCCTTGAGTACTTTCGTTGCAGAGACATTATCTTCCTCAATGGTATCAAAAGAGTATTTGGCTGCTACAATTGCCTGCTCTTTAAGAATGTTCTGCTGTTCAGGAGAGAGCTTGTTCCAGCTGACCTGGTTCATAGCCATGGTACAGCCCATCCACATATAGTTGATAAAACTGTAGTGCTCGATATCATCATATGTAGCGTTTGCTACAAGATGATAAGTTGCGTTGTCCTGAGCTTCAGCAGTACCGTTTGCCAAAGCGATTGCCAATTCATTCAATGCAAGGGCTACAGGGGTTGCACCAAGGGCACTCCAGACATCAAGATACATCTTACTGGTTGGTACGCGGATTTTTAGCCCGTCGACATCAGCAACTGAATCAATGGGTCTATTTGTCGTTGCAATGTGACGCATTCCATTATCGCCTTCTGAGAGATAGACCAATCCTACCGATGGCAAGTCTGCGAAAATCTCTTCTCCAATATCACCGTTAACGATTTCATAGGCTTCCTGGGCAGAGTCAAACAAGAATGGCAAATCCAAAATTTTAGCATCCTCATAGAAACTGGTAAACCCACTGGTTCCTGCAAAGATGATATCAATGGTACCCATTCTGGTTGACTGCAAGGCTTCTGCATCGTTGCCCAGCTCTCCAGAATGATGAGCCACCATCTTGATTGTTCCATTGGAAGCATTCTCTACCAGTTCTTTATATTTCAGAATGGTTTTGGTAGGAACAGAGTTTGCATTACCTGGTGAATACACGGTGAGTGTAACACTCTCTGTCCCACTACTTTTCTCATTTCCACCTTGTGCAAATACAAGGGTCATGCTCATGGTTACCATAAGCAATACAGCGATCAGTTTCTTCATATTCAAACCTCCACGATTTTGTATGATGCCAGATTGTCTGACAATTTATGAATCCTTTTAGAGAATACCATGCATATTTATGTTGTCAATCATTATTTTCCTAAAAATTTCTTTGACTAGCCAAGTTTCACATGGTAGTCTGTTGTCAGACAAAAAACATGAAAGAAATAAAAAGAATATCCGTAACCACACAAGTCATTGACTCAATTCGAGAATCCATCATGAATGGAACCTATCCTATTGGAACGAAACTGCCAGCAGAAATCCAGCTCTGCAAGATGCTTTCGGTAAGCAGGTCTACAGTACGTGAGGCTATGCGATCACTTCAAGCTGAAGGATATGTAGAGCTCATTTCCGGGAAAGGGGCTTTTGTACGTGATAATCAGAGCCATGACTATGATGCCATTCGTTCTTGGTTTATAGAGTCCGCCCCCACCCTGAAAGACACTACCGATGTACGAGAAGCTCTGGAAACCGTGCAGGTGAGAATGGCTGTGAGTCGTGCAACAGATGAGGAAGTGGCACAATTGGAGGTCATCCACCAACATTTCATCTCTCAAAACAGCCAGGCGAATGTAGCTGCCCTGGCGGCATTGGATGAAGAATTCCATACACAGATCTGCAAAATGTCGCATAACCCACTCTTGTTAAAAATCAACGAGCTCCTTGCAATGGAGCTTAAGCGCTATCGTCTCATGTCCATATCAGTAAAAACCAGTTCAGAAAATACTATTCGAGAGCATGAGTTGATCATCACAGCATTAAAAGAACGCGATTCTCAAAAAGCAGCTGCATATATGCTTGCACATCTGGGAAGTTCCCTTGCCGATATCAACAAAGTACTTGAGGGACAATCTTAGAAGATCAGCAATACTTGTTGACATCCTCTACAATTCTAATCATAGTCACAGGTAATTCAAGCAAATTGGAGTCTCTACCATGCCGAGAGAGAAAGAATCGATCTACCGGGGCGATACGGGTGTGAGGGTGTTCCTTACTACCATTCTGCTTACCGGTCTTGCTTACGGGCTGTATCGTGGAATTCAGGACAACTATCTTGCAGAGATAGTAAAGATTTCTGAATTTGAACGGGGAATTGTAGAATTCTTTCGTGAATTACCAGGACTTCTGCTAATATTTATCCTCGCCTCCATGTATCGATTCAGTGAGAGTACCGTCTACAAGGTAGGTACGCTTATCATGCTCTTCGGTTTGCTTGGCTTGTTGTTTCTCGGCTCCAGCAAAGTAGTAGTCATCCTCTTCATGGTTGTTTTCAGCAGCGGAGAGCATATCATTATGCCAATCAAGAGCTCGATGTCCCTCTCCTTTGCAAAGAGCGAGAAGGGAGGAGCCAGCCTAGGGGTAACCTCAGCGATCAGTCATGGGGGAAATATCGGTGGTTTTGTCATCGTCTCCATCCTCTTTCTGATCTTGGGTCGCCTTGGGTATGCAAGGGATTCAATTGTTGGTTTCAGGGTGATATTCTTCCTCTCTGCATCCCTACTCTTCTCTGCAGCAGTTATTGCCCTTACCATGAAGGATCGGGGAAAACCGGTCAAACGAAGCCGGTTGTACTTCCATCGAAAGTTTGGGAAGTTCTACATGCTGGAAGTATTCTATGGAGCAAGAAAGCAGATCTTCCTTACCTTTGCTCCCTATGTCCTGATCCTTTTCTATGGAGCCGACACCTCAGTAATTGCGATGCTGCTCGCCATCTGTGCAATCTTCGGCATGTTGCTCAGCCCGGTTATCGGAATATTGGTGGACAAGCTGGGATATAAGACCATCATGGTAGCCGATACCATCATTCTCGTTGCGGTCTGTTTGCTCTATGGTTTTGCGCACAGGATCTTCCCGATGGAGATAGCCTTCATTGTGGTGTGTGTCAATTTTGTACTCGATTCAATTATCAGCCTTGCAAGCATGGCAACAAATGTGTATGTAAGAGACCTATCCTCTTCCCGTGAAGAGCTTACAGCTACCCTTACAACGGGTATCTCGGTCAATCACCTGATCAGTGTCATGATCGCATTGCTTGGTGGACTTATCTGGAAAACGCTCGGCATTGAAGTACTTTTCTCCCTTTCTGCAGTCCTTGGTTTGGCTAACTCGGTGTTTGCAGCAACTATTAAAAAACCGGAGAACCGAACACTCTACTGAGTAGGAAAGCAATAACAAAACTCAATGAGAAAGAGATAAAGGTAGAAGAAGCAAAGCCCATATGTTGGGCTTTGTGTGCTTCATCCATTCCCTCCCTCCTCACTCTCCTAAACTGAACCAAGAAACGGATGGCCAGAAATACCAGCAGAGGAAGGAAGTACACTGGATACATTCCAACAAACACAAACACTGCACTTACCAGATAGGCAGCCAGCCCTTCAGTTGCAACCAAGCCAACACTGCCTCGTTTTCCCAGGAGAATAGAAAGTGTTTTCCTTCCATTTGCTGTATCACCTATTCGGTCACACCCATTGTTCACCGAAAGGATCATACCAATAAGCAAAAGGAAGGGAACAGTTGCAGCAACCTCCTTGGCACCAAGGGGAACCCCTAGGACAAAGAGCGTGATCAAAAAGAGAACACTGCCCAGAAAGCCTCCGGCAAACAGTTCACCAAACGGGGTCCGGCTGATCGGCAGCGGCCCGGCTGTATAGAAGAAACCAACAAGCATGCACAGCCCACCTACAACGATAAGATACCAGCTGGTCATAGAGGCCAAAATGAGGCCCAGTACAGCAGCAAGGGCAAACAGGGCAAGGGAGATAAGCAAGGCAGAGAGCGGGTTCACCTGTTCATGCACAAGCACTTTCTCTTTCTCCTTGGTATAGGTAAGGTTATCGGTCCCTCGATAGTAATCGAAGAAGGTATTGAAGCCGGTGGTTCCCATATCAACAAACAGGGTTGCGAACCCCATGATCACCCAAGGAAGCAGGGGTACGCTATCAAGCATATGCAGTGCATACAGAGAGGCACAGGCGAAGGTTCCCATGCTGATAACCTTCGTTCGCATCTCGACAATATTAAGGAACTGGCGTGTTGTCATAAGGAAATTATACTGTTTTTGTGGGATATTTTCCATG
Organism: uncultured Sphaerochaeta sp.; assembly: GCF_963676285.1. Taxonomy (NCBI): domain Bacteria; kingdom Pseudomonadati; phylum Spirochaetota; class Spirochaetia; order Spirochaetales; family Sphaerochaetaceae; genus Sphaerochaeta; species uncultured Sphaerochaeta sp. The sequence continues at coordinate 80,788 of NZ_OY781062.1, read as the reverse complement.
CTTCTTCACTTTACCACTTGATTTTCACATAAACCTCCTTGTATTCTGCTTTTGCATATTAATACCAATGATATGCAGTCCTAACCATCTGGCAAAACAACAAAATATAATGCTCAGAAAGTGGTTCTTGGAAAAATAAAGCAGGAATTAACACCTGCGTGAATATCATATACAGGAGAAACGTATGAAAAGAAAACAGCTGTTCCTAATCGCTCTTTTGGCTCTGGTCATGAGCGTATCCCTATTTGCTGCGGGCAATAGTGAAAAAGTACAGAGTGGAGAACTTGATAGAAGCAAGTACTTCATCACCGTTGCAACCGGACCTACCAGCGGTCTCTACTACCCAATCGGAGGAGCGTTCTCTTCTGTATTCCAGAATAAGCTTGGCTACAAGTCATCAGCACAGGCAACCGGCGCTTCAGCAGAGAACGTCACCCTGATCAGGGAAAATCGTGCTGAGATGGCCATTGCCATGAGTGACGTTGTTGCACAGGCATACCAGGCCTTCGGTGCGTATGAGGGCAAGGAACCTGCTACAGAGCTTCGCGCTCTGCTCGGTCTCTACCCCAACTACGTACAGCTGGTTACCACTGACAAGACCGGTATCAAGAAGTTCACCGATCTGAAAGGTAAGCGTGTCGGCATCGGCGCCCCCAATAGTGGCGTTGAGGTCAATGCAAGAATGATGTACGAAGCACACGGCATGACCTATGCAGACAGCAAGGTTGACTACCTCAACTATGGTGAGGCTATCGCACAGTTGAAGAACAACATGGTAGATGCAGTCTTTGTAACCAGCGGCATTCCCAATGCAACTATCATGGAGCTTGGAACCACCAGCAAGATCGTACTCGTTCCCATCGAAGGAGAGGGGCTTGCAACCCTGAAGAAGAACTACCCCTTCTTTGTTGAGGCAACCATTCCTGCTGACGTGTATGACACCGATTCTGATATCCAGACCGCCACGGTCCGCAATATCATGATCGTGAATGAAAGCCTCCCTGTCGATGTAGCATATGATCTGACCAAGGGAATCTTCGAAAACATCGAAGACATCCAGGCAGCACATGCTACTGCAAAGAAGCACATCACCCTTGAGAACAGTCACATTGGTGTGGATATCCCCTTCCATGAAGGAGCTATCAAATACTACGAGGAAGCAGGACTGTAAGCATTCTTGATGAAAAGCAGAACACAACGTAGTATTATTGTTGTTGTCCTCACCCTTGTGGTGGGGACACTGCTTCTCCTCTTCTTCTTACAAAGGCCAGGTCTTGTCTTGGTGTTGCGTGACCAGCAAACCGGGAAGGTGCTGGCCTCGATTCCCGTTGAAGAGGGAGAGCAGCTCACCTACCGTTGGATCCATTCAGCTGAGTTCATTCCCTGGATTGAGGAATTCACCATCCAAAAGGATGGCTCATTCCGCCTCAACACCATCAAGGTTGCAGGCTTCGGAGCTGGTATTCCTGAGAACAAAGGCGTAACATCTGTGAAAGACGGTATGGTTGTCATGGAACAACTGGACCAAGTGTTTGGAAAAATTCGTTGGATCCATTCCCAAACCGCATTAACCAGCATTACTGTTGGAGACACCATCTTTATCACCGGTGAGGATGTACCCCATCATATTCCGGTAGAATTAACTATAGAAGGAGTAGGAACCATATGGCCAAGATATCCCTTGACGAAATGAATCCTGCCATGAAAAGCAAACAGGAGCAGCTGCTCAGCAAGTTCGAGAAAGAATCGAAAACACGCAAATTCGACCACTATCTCCTTGCCCAGGGGCTGTATTGGATTTCCATCATTGTAGCACTCTACCACTTTGGTACCTCATTCATAGGGTATCCGGCAACACATCTGCACCGCTCACTCCATGTTGCCATGATTCTCTTCATGACCTTCTTCCTCTACCCCGCCAACAAGAAAGCAAGCAGGAAATCCATTCCATGGTATGATATTGTATTGGCAATTGCCTCACTTGCAGTGGCAGCATATGTCTGGATTGATTACATCAACTTCATCAACCGGATGGGAAGTCCCAATACCATGGACGTGATCATGGGAACCATCCTGATTCTCGTGGTACTGGAAGCAAGCAGGCGGATTTCTGGATGGCCATTGGTTATCCTCAGTCTTATCTTTTTACTGTACGGGCTCTTTGGAAGAAATCTTCCAGGAATTTTCATGCATCGAGGCTATGACTGGAAGGCCCTGGTAAACCATATTTTCATCAACACAGAAGGTATCTATGGTACTTCTGTGGATGTAGCGGCATCATATATTTTCCTATTTATCATGTTTGGTACGGTCATGAATAAGTGTGGTATGGGACGGTTCTTCAATGATCTGGCCCTTGCCTTTGCAGGAAGCTCCAAGGGTGGTCCGGCTAAGGTGGCAGTCATAGCAAGTGGGTTCCTTGGTTCCATCAACGGAAGTGCTGTCGCCAACGTGGTTACCACGGGAGCCTTTACCATCCCCTTAATGAAAAAGACGGGGTATTCCAATGAATTCAGCGGAGCTGTAGAATCGAGTGCCTCTGTTGGTGGACAGCTTCTTCCTCCTATCATGGGAGCAGCAGCATTCATCATGGCTGAGATGCTCGGAGTCAAATACAGTTCCATCGTTGTGAGTGCAGCAATACCTGCCCTGCTCTACTACCTCGGTATCTTGGTACAGGTACAACTACGTGCTTCCAAGCTAAACCTTGAGGGACTGCCCAAAGAACAACTGCCGAAGCTGAAGGATGTGATGCGGGAACGTGGGCATCTCTTGATTCCCATCGCCTTTCTGCTCTACATGCTGCTCTTCAGTGGAGCCACAGTCATCTTCTCCGCCTTCTGGGCAATAGTTGCCACCATCGCGGTCAGTATGGCAAGAAAGACAACCAGAATGACACTTCGCCAGATTCTCGATGCATTTTCTGAAGGTACCAGGGCTGTAGTCTCTGTAGCCGTTGCCTGTGCTGTGGTGGGAATCATCATTGGTGTGGTGAGTCTTACTGGGTTTGGTCTCAATATGGCCAATGCAATCATCCAGCTTGGGCAGTCCAACCTGATGTTGACGCTCTTCCTCACCATGATCACCTGTATGATCCTCGGCATGGGTCTTCCGTCCATACCTGCATACCTGATCACCGCTACCATGGCAGCTCCGGCCCTTGTGAAGCTTGGCATTCCCCCATTGGCAGCCCATATGTTTGTTTTCTATTTTGCGATGTTTGCCAACATCACCCCTCCGGTTGCCCTTGCATCATTTGCAGCAGCAGGCTTGAGTGGCGGAGATCCCATGAAGACAGGCATACAATCGGTAAAGCTTTCCTTGGCTGGCTTTATCGTTCCCTACATGTTCATCTACAATTCAGCACTCCTGCTCATTGATGTAACACCACTGGTTGCGCTACGGGTATCAATTACCGCCATCTTGGGAGTTCTCTTGATTGGTATGGCAACAGAGGGATATCTGTTCAAGGACATGGTTTGGCCTGTACGTATTGCAGCCTTCCTGGGAGCCCTGCTCTTGATCTCTGCAAACGTGGTACAGGATGTAATCGGCTTCTCTTTGGCGGTTCTGGTTGTACTCTTCCAGTTCTATTGGAAGCACAAAAAACAGATTGCCTAAGACAGGAGTCTCATACGACCTTGCTTCTGAAATGAGGCAAGGTCAATTCAATATTATTCAACTTTCCAAATTTCCGTTTCTAAACATTCGTTTTCCAAATCTGAATTTCTTCTTTTTCAGTAAAACAGGAAGTGTCTTGAGAATTGTATCATCATGGGTTTGATGTAATTACGGGGCATAGATTCCTTAATCAGAATGGCCAGTGAAAGATCAGTGATGAAACTATAACGGTATAGATGACAGAAAGTGCTTGAAGCATTTACAACTTATTCACTGCTAAAATGATTCATATTAATGATTTTGAATGTAAGATGCTCATTTTGTATGGAACCATACCCTTAGCCAAGCAAATCAACCAAGATATGGAGGACGATTAATGTTTTCAAACGGGAACAGTCCTTGTCCATAAAAAAAATTACGGCCACCGCAAAATGAAGTGACCGTAAAATGCTCGCTTCAGTTAATTTAACGAACAGAAACAGTGTCCATACATTCACTGGACTCGTATGCTGCCAAGGCAATCTCCAAGGCTCGGAGCCCGTCAACTCCACTTACAAGAGGCTCTCTATCCTCAGAGCAGACACCAATGAATTCCCTGATTAGTCCCTCATCTCCAGTTTCGCTGAAACCGATATCCTCAAATCGTTGATGTTTCTGGTCATCGAGATGGATCACCTGATTGAATGCTTTCAGGTCGATTACACCCTTTGTGCCCACAATCTGCATATCAACCTGTGCCCAGATTGGATAGTTGGTATGGTGTGCCCAGGAGCAGTCTATAGAGGCAAACACTCCATTTTCCATGGTGATCATTACCAAACCGGTATCATCAATACCTTTGTTGTGTAAAAGAGCTCCTTGTTCACAATACACATCTTTCACTTCACTGGAAGTAAACCAACGAATGAGATCGCCAAGGTGTACTGTATGGTCCATCACAGCACCCCCTCCTGCCAACTCCTTGTTGAGGAACCAGCCACCAGGGATTTTCCCGTGGTTGATACCAGTGATACTGAGAATATCACCGATCCTACCTTCATCAATGATTTTTTTCGCTGCAACCACATTTGGATTGTAGCGCATGGGGAATGCATTCATTATCTTCACCCCATGTTCCTTGGCAACAGCAATCATTTGTTTTGCATCATTAATAGTGGTGGCAAAAGGTTTCTCTACCAAGATGTGGATTCCACGTTTTGCTGCAGCAATGCTCACCTCAGCATGATCGCGATTGTTGGTACAGACAATTACGCCATCGAGATCCTCATCTAGTAAGGTTTCATAGGAAGGATAGTAGGAAGTCATGAAAAGACTGGCCATCTGCGTCCCACGATAGATATCATCATCGGCGATTCCAACTATGAGAACATCAGGATCTTGCAGAAGTTGCTGTGTGTAGCTCATAGCATGCATATGCTCAAAACTGATTACACCAATTCGTATTCTCTTCATACTTTTCCCTCCTTCAATACCACAACCTTTCCTGTGCGTGCTGACTCTCGCACGGCAAGTGCAACAGCAAGTGCTGCTCTTGCTTCCTCTGGTCTAACCAATACCGGTTTGTCTTGGATGACCGTATCGATGAAGATACGTAACTCCTTCGCGTACGGATTCAAGTTTGGCGGTATTGGATTGTCATAGAAGATGGAGACATCCTCATCACTGCTGATTTGGGTTTTTAAAGGACTGTCCTTGCTGGAGTCGTAGCAGAGCTGCCCATCAGTACCAATCAACTCAAAAGCTGTTCTGAACTCAATCCCCTTCGGCATTGCCCAAGAGGCTTCCACATGAGCCATTGCTCCATTCTCTAATCGAAGAATGGCTAAGCTATGCATCTGCGATTCTTTGGTTTCTCCATAGTTCTTTGCATATACCCTTCTAACAGGACCTAACTGACTCAAGATCCAGTCATAGTCATGGATTGCCAGATCCACTTCAGGACCACCACTCTTTGCAATATCCTGATACCAATGTTCCCAACTCCATGGTGGAAATGCCTGATTTCGAATAGTTCTTATCAGACGCAGTGTACCAACCTTTCCTTGGTCAATATTCTGCTTAATAGTCTCATACTCTGGAAAGAACCGAAGCACATGACCTACCGTAAGCTTAACCTGTTCCTTTTTTGCAGTATCAATCATTACCTGAGCATCTTCCAACGACAAGGCAATCGGCTTTTCACAAAATACGTGCAATTTTCTCTCCATTGCCCGTACTGCATACTCCTTGTGGAGATAGGTAGGTAGGCAGATATCAAGAATATCAAGCTCCTGGTCAGCTAGCATGGACTCAAAGCAATCATAGGCAGAACAGTCCAATAGGTAAGCAAGATTATCTCGTTTATCTTTCCGAATATCACATACTGCAACAACCTGCGCATTGAATATCCCTGCATAGGCATGAGCGTGTGTTTTCCCCATGGTTCCGCAACCAAGCAATCCAATCCGTAACATAGTATTTGCTCCTTTATCCTGCCAACCGTGACAGATTAAATATCCATTCTTATCCCATCAGAAAGTCGGGATGCTTCAGCTGCAAAAGCCATGAAATGGCTCTGCAGCGAAGCATTCACACTTGTTTCTCCACTGAGAATATTCCCTCTCACAAGTCGGACAAAATCTGCAACGAAAAGCTCGTCACTTCCTGAGTGCCCTTCCCGCTTTGTTTCAATCTGTATTGTCTTGGTGTCGCGACAGCTGAAATCGGTAATGGTGATAATTCCCTTCTCCATATCACCCTTGAGCTCTGCCTTTGTACCCATGAGACGAAGTTCACGATGCGTCTCCATGGTAAAAGCACTCATCGTAAAGGTAGCCACCACCCCATTCCTGAATCGTGCATTCACTGTCTGATGATCAACTACATCATTGTCACACTGATAGACACAACGTCCCCAAGGGCCTTCCTTCAGTGCCTTCAACCGCCCTTCAATGGAGAGATCGGTGGTGATCACATTTACAGGCCAATTGGTATTTGTACCGAGATAAATCTTCTGTGCTGCATAAGGACATTTCTCATAGTGAGAACAGCCATCGGTACAGCGTGCTGGAGCACCTTCAGGTTTGTTTCCCTTCGTAAAATAATTCAAATCTCCATAACTGGAGAGCGAGAGGCAATCATCTCCCGCCAAGTAGAGCAGGATATCCATGTCATGACAACTCTTGGAAAGAATCATCGGGGCAGAAGTTTCGGATTTGTTCCAATGGCCTCTCACGAAGCTATGAGACATATGAATGTGCCCAACATTCTCATCCAGCTCAATACCGATAAGTTGCCCGATTTCTCCCTTGGAAACCAATTTCTTCACTTTGGTGAAGAAAGGAGAGTAGCGAAGCACATGGCTAATGACAAAAACCTTGGAGAAGCCTGCTGATTTCTTCGCAATTTCTTTTGCATCCGCTTCATTGGTAACTATCGGTTTTTCACATAGAATGTGGTAATCATGATCAATCGCAGCCAAGATTGCTTGTTTGTGCATCTGATCTTGCGTTGCTATGATAACTGCATCGATTTCCAAAGGTTTCTTAAAAAGATCTTGCCAATCCTTCACAGCATACACTTGATCAATCCCATGCTCCGCAATAACAGCGTTTCGCTTATCATCATTGGGTTCGGCCACAGCGACAAGCTTCATCTCATCAGGATGATTTCTCGCCCAGTCTGCGTAGATATGTTTTCCCCGGCTTCCTGCTCCAAGCAGTGCTACTCGAATTGGCTCCATTTCTTTCCTCCTAACATTGAAGGCTGCACCTGCGTACAGGTGCAACCTATATCAACAATATTTCTTATTTATTTATCTCTGCATTCACGACATCCTCAACCTTTGACAGTCCATCGCCAAGGGAAGGTTGCATAAACACCTTGTCCATCTCATTGTTCAACAACGTATATACAGGCCCTGCATTCTTACTGGAAATAGGGAGTGGATATCCATAATTGACGGTATCAATAATTGCACCTATATCAAGCCAGTTGTACTCCTCAAAGAAAAGCTCTGCACCACCGGTGTAACAGGGAGCCCAGACCTTCGATAGAATCTCAGCATGTCGTTCAGAGGCAAGGTATGACAGGAACTTCTTGACTTCCTCTGGGTGCTTGGTTTTTGCAGATGCTACATAGCCAAGGTTGTGGTAGATAGACGCACGTTGTTTCTGCATTGGCATTGGTGCAATACCCATGTCTTTGCCAAGAACCTCGGCAAACTGCTTAAGAATACCTGTATGATTGGTGATCATAGCAACCATACCGGACTGGAACATGGTTGCCTTGGTAATCTCACGCATCTCAGAGACCTTCGGGGAGTAGCCATACTTATAGATCATGTCAATTAAGAACTGAGAGGCTTCCCTACCTTCTTTCGAATCGATTACGAGTTTAGATCCATCGTCGCTAAAAAGCTTTCCACCGTTCTGCAGGATGAAGTTGGATGCACCACTCTGCATATCAGGATCAGCAATAGTACCATACTGAATGGTGGTATCCCCATCCTTAATGGTCAATTTTGCAGCTGCGTTAAAATAATCATCCCAAGTCCAAGTATCATATGGATATGCTAATCCAGCTGCATCGAACATTGCCTTGTTGTAGTACATAATTACCGAATCAAAGAAGATGGGAACTCCATAGCGCTCTCCCTCATACATGAATGGTTCATAGTAGATGGAATTGAAGTTCTCGAAGTGCAAGGAATCATTCTCACTCTCCAGATTCATAACCAATCCAGTAGGCAGATAGGAGACTGCATTCGGGTGATTCAACCAGAAAATATCTGGGCCAGTACCCGTAGGAAGAGCCATCTGCAATTTTGTCCAATAGTCAGACCAGGGGATAATGCTCATTTTAACTGACACACCGGGGTTATCGGCCTCGAATTCAGCAATCATCTGCTTATAGACTTCCTCTCCATTCTGATCCCAGTACCAAAAATTGATAGTCTTTTCTTCAACCTGCTTCTTTTCTGCATCTCCAGAAGCAAATACCGCAGTGCTCATCAATGAAATGAGCAAGCATACCATGACAACTCGTTTCCATTCCTTTTTCATACAATCCTCCTTACTATACTTCATCCGGAATACACCGGACATGTTACTTATTCCTTGATACCAGATAGGGCAATACCTTCAATGAAGTACCGCTGACTGATAATGAACACAATCACCATCGGGATTGAAACCACCACAGCAGCCGTCAACAGTAAATTATCTTTGGTAAGGTGTTGACCTTGCAGGTTAGCAACTGCAATAGATAGGGTGTATTTCTCCGTAGAATTAATGACAACTAATGGCCAGAGAAAGTCATTCCAGCTGAATACCAGACACATGATGCCTGTGGCTAAAAGAGCACTATGACACAAAGGCAAAAGAATCGACCAGAAAATTCTAAAATGACTTGCTCCATCCAAGTAAGCCGATTCATCCAAGGATCTGGGTAAACTCATGATTTGTTGGCGCATATAGAAAGTTGTAGTCACACTGGGGATGGATGGGATGATGATTCCTAAATATGAATCAAACATGCCAAGGTCTAGAATCAGCTTATAGCGGGGCATCAGTATCATCTGGATGGGAATCATGAGGGCCAACAGAAGGCTGACAAAGATGACGTTCTTTCCTGGGAAATCCAAACGGGCAAAGGCATAGGCTGCCATGGATGAAATGAATAACTGCGGAAAAGTAATACCGATGGTGTTGATGATATTGTTCTTATAATAGGAAAGAAAGTTTAGCCTGCCAAATAATTCTTTGTAGTTTTCCAGATTGGAGAGATTATCAGGAAAGAACACGACAGGAATCTGCACAGTTTCCTTGTATGTCTTGAATGAGGAAACCACAATCCAGAAAAACGGGACAAGGGTAATGAGTGCAATGAACAAGAGGACGAAGAATCCTACTGAAATTTCATAGTTGTGTTTTGTTTTTAGCATATCCTCACCTCGCTCAACTGTAGTGGACCCAACGTTTCTGGCCCACATTTTGCAAGATGGTGACACCTAAAACGATGATCGAGAAGATTATTGCCTCGGCTGATGCATAACCCATTTCCAGATAAGTAAACCCTCTCTCATAAATACCAAAAGCCATCGTTCGGATATTTTCACGGACAATGACATTACTTTTCCCAAATACAAAAATGTAGTCAAACATTTTAAAACTGTTGATTACCGCCAGAACCAAACAGAAAAAGAGTTGTGGAGTCACCAAAGGGAAGGTAACATGGATGAATTTCACCCACCATGAACCTCCATCTATGTCACATGCTTCGTAGTACTGCGGTGAAATATTTTGCAAACCTGCAAGTAAAATTATGGTGTAATAGCCGATACAGGCCCAAAGCGTTACGATTACAATAATTATGCGTGTAAGCAGTGAGCTGGAAAACCATGCCGATTGACCTAATCCAAGGATTTTCAGGAATCCATTTACTAGTCCATACCGTGAATTAAAAATTATCATAAAGATTTGTGCAGTAATAACTGGGAGGATTACATAGGGAAGAAAAAATATCGTTCTGAACGTGCCTTTTCCCAACAATTTTTTCTTGTTCAGTGCATTAGCCAAGAACAATGAGATAGCTACAGTCAGAGGAACAGAAACCAATACAAAAAACATTGTATTCTTGAACTCCAACCAGATGGTAGGATCATGAAATAGACGTGAGTAATTAACTAACCCAATGAATTCTGGTGCTGTTAGATGATTCCATTTGGTAAATGAGATAAACACTGAACTTACCATTGGGTAAAGAAAGAAAAGGTACAAACCGAACACCGTTGGGGCTATGAATAGGTAGGCAACCAACCACTCTTTATGCTTGCGATGCAAATGCATTTTCGCGCTCCTTATCTGGGTATGAGTAAAACACTTCCCTGGTCATGTCATCAGTAGCATACGCCGGCTTCTGTCAATTGTCAAACTTTTTTGTTCGATTATCGAACAATTTAGTTCATTGGTATCTATTCATACTTTTCTAAAGTAAAAAACTAAGATATGCTGAAGATATGAATATACCTGTTGAATCTAACAGTAATCTCGCAATCCATACAATCATTCAATTGGTATGGGAACAGCAAACAGTATCTCGCGCTGAACTGAGTCGGTTGAGCGGTCTATCACGTTCAACCATTACCCTTAATGTAGATACGTTGCTTAGTCAGGGAATACTTATTGAGAAACCTACTAGCGAAGCAAGCAAACATGCCCGCACCCAAGTAGCAATCAACAAAAAACTTGGTATTTTTGTTGGTGTCGAACTTGATGCTGACTGTTGTGAGGTTGGTATCTGCAACATCATGGGGTCCCTACTCTCACTCGATTGTTTCTCTATCGAGTACACAATGGGTCCTGAACAAATCTATGATCAGCTAGTTACCAGTATTAGGAATCTCCAATCTACACAACCAGAAAACCAGAACACTATCCTGGGAATTGGGGTTGGGCTTCCCACTCCAGTTGATTTTCAAAAAGGGTATGCAGTTCATCCCGCATTCATGCCTGGATGGCACCATTACCCAATTGGTGACAAGCTATCGCAGGTCTTTACCTGCCCAGTATTTGTCGACAATGAAGTAAATACCATGGCCTTTGGAGAAGCGTACCTAAACAAGAAATATCGAGGGACAAACTTACTTTTCTTAAAACTTGGAATAGGTATTGGTGCAGGAATGATTGTAGAAGGAAGTATCTATCGTGGAAATAGTGGCATGAGTGGGAATATTGGACACATCCGCGTGGATAACCGCAAGGAGCTATGCCAGTGTGGGAAGCCAGGATGCCTTGAGGCTATCGCTGGAGGAAGTGCGTTGCTCAAGAAAGCCAATGAAATAGCTACCAATGGAGCCAGCCCCTTTTTGCAACAGAAACTGGCAGAAAACCGTGTACTGAAACTGCACGATCTCGTAGCGGCAATTAAGCACAAGGATACAGAAATCATCACACTCGTCAATGAAAGTGCCACCACTGTAGGTACGATGGTAGGACGCCTTGTAATGTTCTTTGACCCCAAAGTCTTGGTTGTCGGAGGAGCTCTTTGTGATTTTGGACCCCAATACATTGATTATATCCGCAGGGCAATCATTCAAGAGGCCAGTCCATGGATCAGGAGTGATTTCGATGTCACCGTCTCACGGTTTGGGGACAGTATTGGAGTAATAGGATCCGCCATGCTCAGTATCAGCATGGTATTGCAGCATGGCATGATCCTTGAAAAATTTACACGTTAGCTCATTACTACTCCAAAACCCAGGTTGCACTATGCCCCTTATCATCCCCTCTGCATGGGGGGAAGCGCTTGCCTTCCTCCATGTTGACCGTCTTGTCGGGATGCTCGGAGCAGTGATAGACTCCAGCAGTCTCACACTGTGACCCGGTTTGGGTAGATACTTCCTCTTTTGGGGCTTCCTCTTTCTTCTCCTGCTTGGGAGGTACAGGTGAGCTGGCTTTCTGAACAGGCTTTTCTGCTTTTGGTGCGCTCTGTACAGGTTTAACCGGTTCTTGCATCTTCGTTGCATCACCTTTCTTTCCGAGTAACAGCCATTGCACAATAATTGCAGCAGCTCCTACCAACAGGACCAAAATAACAGCGACAGTCTTGACCTGTGTGTCCTGCACAGCAAGCAGAATCAACACAACGATGAGTACCATAACCACTAGATAGACGATAGTAGTTTTTTTCAGACGCTCTTTCTCGTAGCTTGTGTTCATAGCTTCTCCTATCTATGTATCGTTGCCCAAGAGGGAACCTTATACGCTGTTTACTACTCCTAGCATACCCCAATCCTTAGCGATTCTCAATCTTTTTCCTGTCTTGTCATGATTTTTGGTGTTACAAGAGAAGAAATTAGCGTGTTTTTTGGTCCATAAGCGCCGACTCCACAGCCTTGAGTATCACCACACTGCTGTAGGTTGCACCTGAAATCACATCAACGTGTAGATGCTGGGAGGAAAGCACATCCTGGAGGATTTTCTCTGCTTCCTTCCCTTGTCCATTTCGATGTTCCAACAACACCAAGTCAGTAAGCTTTCCATCTGATACGTTCGCTTTCACCTTAACACGCACGGGAAAGACAGCATAGGATCCAGTGTAGGACCCATCAGGAACCTGAGTGAAATCAATTTCGGCTATAGGAAGGCCAGGCAACGCATTCAGTTTGTTCTCAACTCTACGGTACAGTAGAAAAACCACGACCACAATCAGTACTACAACGAGTAATACCCACAAGAGTTTCATACGACATCCTCCTTTGCTTTCTTGTATGGTACTACAACGTTTTTACCATACAAAGTAGCAGGATTAGGTCATTCCAATATTTTTTTACCAAAATTCTATCTGAACAGTAATAATTGGCTCTTCCTACATCGATGGTGGAACCAGTACCAGTTTCCCTACATGGTGCTTCCGGGAAAATTCCTGTTGTGCTGCTGCTATCTCTTCCAAGGGAAATACTCCTGCAAGCAACGGTCTGACCTCACCCTGCTCGATGTAGGAGATAACATCTCTGAATACCGGTTCATCCCATGCAGTACAGCCAATAAGCCGCAAATCCTTAAGATAGAGTGATCGTACATCGATGGTTACCTGTGCACCCGCAATAGCACCGGAGGTTACCAAACACCCTCCTCTCTTGAGCAGGTTCAGCATCTCACCAAAGTCAGGACCAGCTACATTATCAACTACCACATCAACAGAATTGGAGGGAAGTGCTCCATCAGCAAGTTCCTCGTGCGTGATGACTCTCTCCGTCCCGAGAGAAGCAACCTCTTTCTTTTTTCCCTTGCTGGTAACAGCGATCACCCGTGCACCCCGGCGCCCAGCAAGTTGGACCACTGCAGAGCCAACTCCACCAGAAGAGCCACGCACCAATACAATATCACCGTCCTGTACAGAGGCACGATGCAGCATATTCTCAGCGGTACCGTAGGCACAGGGAATGGTTCCCAACTCCTCATCACTCCACTCACAGTCAACAGGAAACACCTCAGATGAAGGAACTCGTACATACTCAGCAAACGCGCCATCGCAATCGGAGCCCAACCATATGGTCTCAAGTGATTCCCAACCAGAGCTCCTCATACAAGGACGAACAAGGACACGCAACCCCAACAGGTGAGCATCCTGTTCACTTCCTACAGCTTCCACGAGTCCACAACAATCCGTCCCCTGGATGAGAGGGAAAGGGGTCTTCTCCTTCCATCCCCCATCCATACTGTTGTCTATTTCTCCTGAGGAGAGTGCAAGGGTTCCTTTCTTTACCTTTGCAGCATACCACCCCAAACGGGTATTGATATCTGTATTATTGACTCCAGCTGAAAGTACTTTCAGCAATACTGTACCGGGAAGAAGTTCAGGAACAGGAACATCCCGGTACTGCAACTGCTCATACCCCCCATTGGATTTTGTAACAATCGCTTTCATTGTTCTTGGTAATGTACTCATATTGTCCTCCCCTGATATTGAAACGATTTGCGTTCTCTTAGGATTGATGAGGAAGAAACCGTTGGATGACCTCTTCAAGGAAGATGAAGAATGTGGTTCGCGATTTCTCATAGGCTTGCAAATACTCTGGTTGTGCATGCTGGGCCAAATAGAAAATCTTGTCACATTGGGTGACCAGTTCAGTATTGAACTCCTCCGAAATGATGATCACATCACACCCTTTGTTCTTTGCTGCAGTGTATACATCCTGGAAGGAGTGAAAACGACCGGTTTCTGTCAGTATGACGAGCAGCGTTGTCTCATCCACCATATTCTTGACTGCAATGGGGTCAGAGACAGCCATGGTCGTAATATCGGTACAGTTCCTAAACCGATAGGCAAAGTATTCCGCGCAGAGCAGTGAAGGGCCATACCCAAAGAGGACCAATTTTTTATGATCCAGTATCATGGCATAGAGATCGTCCACCAGCTGGGGGTCGAAGGTATCGAGGAATGAGCGAATGCGCTGAATCTCGTTTGTTGAGGCATACCCGATTACTTCCTTCCCACTCAAGTATTCCATGTATTGTTTATAATTATGAAATCCAAGTTTCTTTACAAACTTTGAGATTTTCGATACTGAGCAATTGCATATCTCCGCAGCTTGGGTGATACGAAGCGTTCCATGCCTATCACGCTGGGCAAGCAAGACCTCATGGATGTGTCGCTCCAGGGGATTCAATGTATGTAAGTCAATCGTATTCAAAACAGTGTGTCCTTCTTCTGTAATCAGTGTAAACACTCATAGTAAGAGTGTAAAGGAAAACAGGGTAAATGACCAGTATTAGTATGGAAAATTTTCCTTAATATATGGTATTAATTCTTAATAACAGAAATTTTTCCATATTCATTGACATTACATACAATGCCCTTTACCCTAAGAACAGAGGGTTCAGATACCTATCTGGACTTGTCGCCTAGACCTTTGGAGGAATGTGTGAATAACAAAAAGATTCTTGAACAGTTGAAAACAATGCTGAAACCTACCCAGATCAACACCAACAGTGAAGATCTCTATGATGCATCTGCAGATAGATATAAGAAATATGCAAAAGCAAGGAACGTACTCGATGTACCCTCCCCTCTGGCAATCGTCTACCCCGATTCTCCCCAGCAGGTTCGGGACCTGCTGGTATTCTGCAATACCAATAAGATTAACGTGATCCCCCGTGCAGGAAAAACAGCAACCGAGGGTGGCCTTGAGAACTGGAAGGAACAGACCCTCGTCATAGATGCACTGAACCTGGACAGCATCATCAACATCGATACCTATAACATGCAGGCAACCGTACAGGCGGGAGTTCCCCTGCAAGTACTGGAAGATGCCCTGAGAAAGGAAGGTTTTACCACCGGCCACTCACCACAGTCAAAGCCTGTAGCAAAACTGGGTGGATTGGTCGCAACCCGGAGTATTGGACAGTTCTCCACCCTCTATGGGGCGATCGAGGACATGGTAGTTGGCCTTGAGTGCGTATTCCCAGACGGGCATATCTCCAGAATCAAGAATGTTCCCAGACGTTCAGGTGGTCCCGATATCCGTCATATTGCCATCGGCAATGAAGGATCACTTTGCTACATCACCGAAGTAACGGTAAAGATGTTCAAGTTCTATCCTGACAACAACAAGTTCTATGGGTATCTGATCAAGGATGTCGATACCGGCATCAAGGTATTGAGGGAAGTCATGGTAAACGGCTTCAGACCCTCTGTTGCCCGCACCTACAGCGAGGAAGATGCTGCACAGCATTTCTACCACTTCCACAAGAACAAGTGCGTACTGCTGTTCATGGCAGAAGGCCCTGAGGGAATTGTAAAAGCTACAGGAGAGGCAATCGAACAGGCTGTTGAGAAATTCAAGGATGGCATCATCGAACAGGTTGACAGCAAGCATATTGAAAACTGGTTCAACAACCTCAACTGGTCCCAGCAAGACATAGATGATGAGTATGAAGGAATGAAAGAACATGACAGCCACTCCGGCTTTACCACCGAAATCTCTGCAGACTGGGGTACGATCACAAAGATCTACTACAATGTCATGAAGCGCGTAAAGGAAGAGTATCCACGTTTCCATGATCTGACCATGCTTGGTGGTCACTCTTCCCATAGCTACATCAACGGAACCAACATGTACTTCGTGTACAACTACGATATCCATTGTGCACCAGAGGATGAAATGCGTGTATACCACCACCCAATGCAACGGATCATTGTCGAGGAAACTCTCAAGCTTGGCGGGTCAATGTGTCACCATCATGGAATTGGCAAATTCCGCAATGAATGGACCGAACAGGAGCATGGTTCAGCCTACTATATGCTGGAGAAACTGAAAGAGGCATTTGATCCCAACGGCATCATGAACTTTGGTACCATCTTCCCACAGGAAGAAGGTAAGAAGTACCAATAATCTGGTGTCACTATGAACATCATATGCTTGGTTAAATTCGTCCCAGACATTACAGGGTTCGGCTATGACTATGAGGCCAGTAGCATGATAAGGAACCACACCAGGATGGTGTTGAATCCGGATGATGTGTGCGCTCTCTCCTTTGCCTTCAAGGTAAAGGAGAAGCACCCTGAATCCCATCTCCAAGTGGTCTCGATGGCACCCACTTCGGTAATCCCTCATATGCACGACCTGCTCAGGCTTCCAGTGGACCGGGGTATTCTGATCTCCGACCCACTCTTTGCCGGGAGTGACACCTATGCAACCAGTGAGGTATTGGGCTCGTATCTCAAGAGCCAAGCGTTTGACGTACTCTTGAGCGGAAGCCGGTCGCTCGATGGTGCAACTTCCCAGGTTCCTGCCCAGATTGCTGAAATGCTCGGCCTTGATCATATGATTGATGTCAATCAGATAGACCTTGAACGTACCACAGACACTCTGGCAGTATTCTCTGTTGAAGGGGAAAGGGAGACCGCCACCTGGTCGATGCAACTCCCTGGTGTGTTGAGCCTCTCCAGAAGCAGTACGTGCAAGCTCCCCTATCCCTCCTATGCAGACCTGCAAAGAGATGTATCAGACAAATTAACCATACTCACCAACAAGGAACTCGATTTGAACCCTTCCCATGTGGGCTTGGAGGGCTCTTTAACCAAGGTGGTCAACACCTATGAGGCAAAGAGCCGGAAACGGGAGAAAACTGTGGTCGAAGCTGACGATGAGGGAATCGACTTTGTATTCGATTACCTCAAGGAAAGGGGGTTTGTGTAGTATGAAGCGAACCTTGATCCTGCAGGATACGGAAGTCCCAAAGAGGAGCAATGCACTTCTTGAGGTAAATAGACGTATCTATGGTGAGAAGAACAGTGAGTCTTGGCTTCTTGCCTTCTCATCCGACCAAGAAGCACTGCCGGAGGGTTTTGATACCATCATCCTTGTCCAGGATGAGGGAATCGTCAAGGAAGATGCACGGCATATCTGTGCCATCATCATCGACCTTCACGAGCACCATTCCTTTGAATCCATTCTCATCCCAGGTACAAGGGTAGGAAGAATGGTTGCTCCCCGAATTGCAAGACGGTTGGGTGTTGGCCTTGTTGCAGAGATAAACGATGTCATAAGGCATGGAGAGGACTTGGAATTTGTGCGCACAGCCTACTCAGGGAATATGTTGGCAGGTATCGTAATGAAGAGTGATCCGCCAATTATCCTGAGCATCAAGCCAGGAATATTCTCCTGGGAGCTGAAGTCACAGGTGAAGAGTGTTGTACAGCACTATGAAGGCGAGATTGAATCGACCTCCTCACTTACCCCCTTGGAGAGAAAGCAACGTACTCTTTCCTATGATATTCGAGACAGCGATGTGCTCATCTCAGGAGGTGGTGGTGCAAAGAAAGCATTCCCGATGCTGGAAACACTGGCAAAAAATTTGGGTGGTGAAGTATCTGCAAGCCGTAAACTGGTCGACCAAGGGATTGCCAACCGCAGCATTCAGGTAGGACAATCAGGAAAGATTGTCAGTCCTCGTCTGTATATAGCCATTGGAATCGATGGGGCTATCCAGCATGTGGAAGGATTACAGAATGTGGAGACGATACTCTCGGTGAATATAAGTCCTGACGCACCCATTTGCAGCATATCAGACGTGGTGGTTGTCGGGGAAGCCAAGACGTTCATTGAAAAACTGTTACAGAAGATTGCTTTATATAGCGAGCAAACAACGTTCGATCAGAGTACAGAAGACAAAGGAGAGAGCGAATGAATATACCTGACTTCACCATGGACTTCTTTTCCTTGAAAGGGAAAAATGCCATTGTCACTGGCGGAAACAGCGGCTTGGGGCAACCCCTCTCGGTAGCGCTTGCAAAAGCCGGGGCAAATGTCATGGTAGCCAGTATCATGGAAGACGATGGGCAGACAAAACAGTGGGTTGAAGATTGCGGAGTTGCCTATCAGTATATTCACAGCAATATCACTGAAGAAGGTGAATGTAAACGAATTGTCGATACTTGCATCGATACATGGGGCAGTATAGACATCCTGGTCAATTGTGCAGGTATCAGCATAAACAAGGAGGATGTGACTGAATTCAATCGAGGTGACTGGGACAGGATGATTGCAGTAAACCTAACCGCTGCCTTTGAGATGATACATGAGGTTACCCCCCATATGATCAGGCAAAGAAGTGGAAAAATCATCAACATTGCATCGCTGTATGCCTTCCTCGGTGGCCGATGGTCACCAGCATATGCCGCATCAAAACACGGTATCGTGGGATTGACGAAGGCTATGAGTGATGAGCTGGCGGAATACAATGTCCAGGTCAATGCCATCGCTCCTGGGTATTTTGTAACCAAGTTGACGGAGAAAACCCGCAGCGACCAGAAACGCAATGAAGTGATTGTTTCCCACATTCCTGCTAATAGGTGGGGAACTGCAACCGACTTGATGGGTTCTTGTGTCTATCTCTCCAGCGATGCTTCCAACTATGTGAATGGAACCGTCCTAACCATAGACGGTGGTTTCCTGATACGTTAGTTCCCAGGAAAGAGCAAAGAAAAAAGAAGAGCGTATGAAACAGCAGTACATCGTTGCAATTGACGGAGGCACACAGAGTACCAAGGTGACCATGTTTGACACCCTTGGGGAGGAAATCTGCTCTAATACCGTGCCGCTCAAGGAGATCCATCTCTATGGAGAGGGTAAGGCAGAACATCCTGATGATGATCTGTGGGACAGCCTGCAGCAAGCTTGCAAGGGCATGCTAGATACCTTTCAGGGAAACACCGATGATATCATTGGAATCGGTTTGGGATCCATTCGTTGCTGTCGTGCCCTCCTTAGGCAGGACGGAAGTTTGGCTTCGCCTGTGCAGAGCTGGATGGATATCCGTCTTTCCTCTCCTTATGAGCATAAAGATGATGAGGTGAGGTATGTTACCACCGCAACCGGGTATCTGACGCATCGACTCACAGGAGAGACCAAGGATACCCGCTCAAACTATGTTGGTCCCTGGCCTATCAACCCAGAGACCCTTCAGTGGTACCCGGATGGAGAGCTTTTCGACTCCTACGCTACTCCACGGGATATGCTCTTTGAGTTGGTTGACCCATCCACCATTCTCGGCTCGGTAACTGAGCAGGCAAGCAAGGCTACTGGACTTCCAGTAGGAATTCCGGTTGTTTCCACGGCAAATGACAAGGCAGTGGAAGGCCTTGGTGCTGGATTGGCGGACAAAGGAACCGTTCTTGTATCACTGGGAACCTACATCACCAGCATGATGGTAGGCGATACCTACCAAGAGGATGCAACGTACTACTGGAGCAATCCAGGGGCAGTACCCGGTGAATTCCTCTATGAAAGCAATGGAATTCGCAGGGGTATGGCAACCGTCACCTGGATCAAGGACTTGATGGGAACAGGATTGGTAGAATCAGCCAAGGAGCATAATATGTCTCCAGAAGCGTATCTGAATTTCTTGGGTAAGGACGTGAGCGCTGGTTGCGAAGGACTGTACACCATCTTACATTGGCTTGCCCGGCCCACCCAGCAATGGGAAAGGGGCATCATGATCGGTTTCAACGGGAAGCATAAGGGAAAGCACATGTTCCGCTCTGTACTTGAGGGCATTGCAATGACCATGAAGAACAATGCTCAGGAGATGTGCGAAGAGATGGGAGTTGAGATAGACCATCTCATTGTAAGCGGTGGTGGCTCCAATGGAGAACTCTTCATGCAGATATTTGCCGATGTATTTGGGGTACCTGCCCACAGGAACCAAACCAACGAGTCAGCCAGCATGGGAGCAGCCATCTGTACCGCTCTTGCACTCGGGATATATCCCGGCAGGGCATCAGCTATCGAGCATATGGTGAGAGTACGGGACACGTTCATCCCTGATAAGGCAAATGTTGCACTGTATGAAAGAATCAATCGAGAGGTATATACAAAAATCAGTTCTGCTACAGAGGAAGTATTGCAGGCATCTCATCGTATCTTTCATGATTGACCACCTCCAACACTATATCCCCCTTCATTATTTTGATACCCAAAGGCCAGTTACTTTGCTATATTCAACATAAGGAGGGGGTATTGATGAGGATTACCAACTATCGCTCTTTCATGATCCATGCATTGTTCCTTTCGCTTACCATGAGCTTCATAGACGTGAATACCGTCGCCCCAGCCATGCTAAGCGAAACTGGGGCTACTACCTTTCACCTAGGACTGCTGACTGCCATCATGGTGGGGTTCGGCAGCTTCATGCAGCTATTGTTTGCTACCTTCATCATGGGATTCAAGCACAAGAAACCGGCCCTCCTTGGGGGAATCTACCTTAGGGTTGCAGCTCTTGCAAGCCTTGGGATATTTTTGCGCAACCTTGGTTCCCCTGCAACCTGGAAAATCTGGCTCATCCTCTTGTTGATAACCGTATTCTCCTTCAGTGGTGCATGGGCAAACATCGCCTATACCGATATTCTTGGAAGCACGATTGCAAAACCCCAACGAAAGAAACTACTCACCCAGAAACAACTGATTACCAGTATTGGATTGATCATCAGTTCAGTTGTGGTAAAGCTTGTACTCTCCTACCTCTCCTACCCCGACAGCTACAGCCTGCTGTTCCTTATGGCAAGTCTGCTTCTTCTCCTGGCAACCAGTGGCTTCTGGATGCTGAAAGAGGGAGAACCTCCCCAGCATAAAAAACAGACGCTAGGAGAAAGACTTGGTATGTTTGCCCATGCCATCAAGGAAGACCGAAATGTCAAGCTCTATCTGCTTCTGGTGAATACCTCAGGGGTTATCCTCTCCACCCTGCCATTCTTGGTGGTTCTGGCAAATCAACGCTATGGATTGGACGGAGGAAGAACGGGAACCTTCCTGTTGTTCCAGCTTTCCGGTTCACTGCTTGCAACCATCCTGACAAACCTGTTCAGCAAGGGACAGCGTTATCGCCCGCTTATCTATCTTTTCATCTTTCTCGGTGTCTCCACCCCGATCATTGCTCTCTTGCTGATAGCAACCCCACTACTCTACCCATTTGCCTTCTTTGTCGGAGGGGCAACAGCTGCCCTGTATCACATACTTACCGTGGGGATTCTGTTGGAAATTTCCAACAATGAGAACCGCCCTATTTATGTTGGGATAGGTGGTGCTGGTGCCTTGATGAATATCCTCTATCCCATGCTTGCTGGTCTCTTGCTCCCCTACCTAGGATTTCCACTTATCTTCATACTTACCAGTTGTTATATGCTTTTTGGTATCTACGCCGCCAAACATTTGGATTGTGGAATATTCTCTTGAATCAACTCTGATAGTTATATTGACCAAAATATAATTTCCTTTTATATTATTTTTATCAAATAGGAGTTATTATGAACAAGAAACTAATCCTGACGCTTACACTGCTTTCCTTCTCTGCTCTCTCACTCTTTGCATTCTCTTTCACCCCGTTCGTGGAGACAGAGCAAGGCACCATTGGCTTGTTGCACCATACCTTCCAAAACGGGGCAGCAGGAGACGAATTCGATTTCATCAAGCAAGGCGGACAAAACAACCTCTACCCCTTCAGCCGCTACACGGTCGGGGCACGAATTGAGGATAAACACCGTCTCTGGTTCACCTACCAACCATTGCAGCTTGATACTGCTGTTAATTTTAAAAGCAACAATGTAAAGATTGGCGACAAAACGTTTGAAGGTCCCATGGAACTGACCTACAGCTTTCCTTTCTACCGAGCCACCTATACCTATGACCTGCTCGGCAAATATGAAGAGGCGTATCTTGGAGTCGGCCTTGCCCTGCAGATCAGGAATGCATCCATCCAGTTCAGGGAAGTGGATGGAGAGGACTCTTTTATCAGTCAGAACGTGGGTCTGGTACCTGCCCTGGCCATCTACAGTGAGTACCGCTTCCCCTTTGGCTTGACCCTCAGTGCTGATATTGCAGGCTCGTATGCTAATCTTGCCTATATCAATGGAGCCGATTATGCATTTGAAGGTTCAATATTGGATGCATCACTACGCATGGACTATGCGATTGAGGATGGCTTCTCCCTCTTTGCCAATGCACGCTTCTTCGGAGGGACTGCAGATGGGGAGAGCGATAATGATGCAAGCAACTGGACAGAGTCCACTGAAGCCTACACCAAGAACAATATTGCAAGCCTGACTTTCTCTACAGGACTTGCCTGGCAGATGCAATAATATTCTTTAAAACAAATAACAACGCAAGGATTACAAAAATTCTTGCGTTTTTTTGTGTTCTTGCGGCTTTTTTTGTAGGCAAATGCCGTATCTACCGTATACCATTTGCATGAAGCCTTTTCCAAGGAGCCGACATGAAAGCACTTATCATTGTAGATATCTTCAGCATGGTTCCCTTGTTTTTTACCATTTACCTGGCGACACGACATCTCAGTGGGTCCAGGCAGAACAGGTACTATATCCTTGCCTCCTACATCACCCTTGTGTTGCTGGCAGTGGAAGTGCTGGGATACAGCATGGCTGGTCGTCCAGCTGAATATGCCATTATCATCCACTTGCTCTCCAATGCACTCTATTACATCCTAATCCCAGCAGTTTCACTCATCATCCTCTGGTATCTTGGGTATAGTGAGTATGGAAAGACAATAAAAAGACTGCTCTATACCCCCTTGGCCTTGAACGCTATACTGGCGATTCTCTCGATACAGAACGGTTGGTTTTTCTCTGTGAACACCTCCAACGAGTATATCAGGGGACCATTCTTCTATATTACTACCTGCGTTTCCTACTCGTACTATATCCTGATTCTCATCCAGCTTCTCAGAATGCGCCACTCGACCATTTACCCAAGCAAGTTCCTTGTTGCCTTGGTCTATTGCTTGCCCATCTTTGCTACAATTATCCAGTTTCTCTACCTCGAGGACTCCTATATCACCAGTTCCATTGCAATAGCACTGTTGCTGTACTATCTTATCGTTCAGGAAGCCAAGTTCGATTTTGACCTGCCTACCAAGGCAAGAAACCGTATTGCTTTTGAACGGATGATGACTATAGCAGAACAAAGAGACAAAGAACTGGTCTTTATACTCTTCGATATGAACAACCTTAAAGGAGTCAATGATACCTGGGGACACCATGAGGGAGACCACCTGCTCTTATCCTTGGCAGAGTTGCTCAATAAAGCGTTCTCACCTGACGGAAAAGTTTTCAGGATAGGCGGTGATGAGTTCTCTGTCATCCTCCCGAGAGCCAAGAAAGGCAAAATACAAGTAAAGATGGAACAATTTGAACTGAAGTTACTGGAAGCAAATACCAAACTCGCCCATCCTATCGATGTTGCTTGGGGATATGCTGCTTCAAGCAACGATGAAGGCATAACAATCCGGGATGCCTTCACCCTTGCTGACAAGAATATGTACCGTCATAAAGCAATGCTCAAGGAAAACAACCTATTCTAGCAATCCCTGTAAGCGCAATTGGAGATAGCGGAATTCCAACTCCCTGAGTGTGTCTAATACGGTAAAGGCTGCCTGGTACCAGTCCAACTCCCTCTGCAGAAGGGATTGCTTGTCACTGATTGATGCCTCGAATCTGATCTGTTCACTGGAGAGCAAGGCTTCTTTCAATCGGTAGTCTGCAAGCTGGACACCCAGGTCAGAGAGATACCCAGCGATTTCCTGCTCCATTTCCTGTATGGTATCCTCAGCTTCTGCATAGGCGAGCTCCAGGCCTGCCTTTGCAGAGTCCAGCGCTTCCTGAGCGAGTGACTGTTGCAATGAGGATGATTTCCTGAACAGATCGGTAGCACTGAATGCTATGGAGAATGTCATCTGGGGATCGGCATCTGAGAAAAGCTCAGAGAAGGAAGAGAAGAATGTATTGCCATCACTTGGGGAGTAGAAAGGACTGAGCTGGAAGCTCATCTGAAGCGCCGGTGCATCCTGCACAGAGAACATCCCACTGTCGATGGTTGCCTTCTGCATCTCCAACAAGGCTTGCTGGTAGGCAGTATCCTGGGAGAGATACCGTGAGCGTATTGATTCAAGGTCATACCCATGTTCAATGAGAGAAACGGGGTTGAAGTCAGAAATTGATACCTGCGGGGGGAGATCATCTTGCCATACCCGCTTTAAGGTAACCGAAAGAGTATCAAGCTCGCGATTCACTGCCTGGTAGGCACTCAGGCTCTGCTGGTAGACAAGCTGACTGCTCTCATACGCCTGGCGGCTGATAAGGCCCTCGTCCAAATCATCTTTGGCCCTCTTCCTTGCAGTATCGGCCAAGCTGGTTCGCTCAGAAAGTATATATCGGTTCTCCAGCAAACTCTGACGGAGCAAGAGGAGGCGAATATTCTGCAGGATAAGTGCACGCTGCAATCCATCCTTGGAGTAGATGGCATCAGAGAGAGCAATTCGTTGTTTCTCGACCTGCTTGTCCTGGTAGGTGAGGTCAACCAATCCCTTCCCGATCCAAAGTGGTTGGCGAAGGGAGAGTGAGACTGTGGGTGTATGTGTCCAGGCATCTTTTGTACTGGTCATGCTGTACGAGCTTTTCTGGTTAGCGGAGAGCTGCAAGGTCGTCCCACTGGGAAGGGTATCAGTGAGTGTTCCCCCTACCTGGAAGGAGTGGCTCCTGGTTCTAATGACGGGGCTCAATCCAGACTGTACGGTCATATCATTGTAGGTATAGGGAGTTGCACTCACTCCCCAAGTGGGCCTGCCCTGGGAGAGGGAGAATTCCAGTTGGGCCTCCTGGATGCCAACTACATCTGAGAGCTGCTGTAGCTGCCAGTCATTCTCTTTCAGTTTTATTTCCAGCTGCTCCAGCAAACTGGAGGTAGTTGGATGTGCCTCCTCTCTCCAGGTATCAAGGAATGCATCAATTGCTTCAGACTCCAAGGGGAGTACAGACTCCCCTACAGGTCCCACATTGGCAAGATCAGGATACGAGGAGGCAGCAAGGGATGAGAGGCCGAAAAATAAGAGTATCATGATAGGTAGGTATCGTTTCATTAAGCATTCCTCCGGGTGTCTTTGTAAAATGAAGCGTAGAGCAAGGGTAGTACAAATAATGCGCTCAAAGTGGAGAAGATCAAGCCGACCATAATGGTGGAGGCCATCGGTGACCATACGACTGAATATCCCCCGATCCCGATTGCTGTGGGAAGCAGACCTGCTATGGTGGTAAGACTGGTAAGGAGGATTGGTCGTATACGAGTCCCTGCAGCCTCAACAATCGCCTCAGCAACAGATTTTCCTTCTGCTCTCAGCTCATTGATGAAGCTTATCAAGACAATGGCATCGTTTACCGCGATACCGGCCAAGGCGACAGCGGAGTAGATTACTGTTGTTGAAAGCGGGGTACCTGAGACAAAGAGGAAGAGCACCACTCCGATAAAGGCGAAAGGAACGCTGAGCAGAATCAGGAATGGTTGGCTGTAGCTGTTGAACTGGGTACCAAGGATCAAGTACATCAGGAAGATCCCAAGCACAAAGATGCGGAGGATATCGAAAAGGAGGTTGGAAAAATCACTGAACTCACCACCGACCACCAGGTCAACAGAGGGGTATCGATTGCGTAGATCGGTTTCCCAGAGTTGTACAATCTGATCATTGACCAGATTCTGGTCAACCCCTGTGAGTGCATCCGCGGTAACGGTAATCTCTCGCTTTCCTTCCACACGCCTGATGGAACCGATGGAACTCTCCAAGGAGATGGTTGCAACACTGCTCAGTGGCACAAGCCTTCCATCATCAGTGGGGATGAGTATCTGCTGGAGATCCTCAAAACGCTCCGTTCCGCCATTATCAAACTGGACGACGATATCAATCTCTTCATTCTCCAGGAACAACGTTCCAACGTTCTGTCCTTCAAAACGTACACGAAGGTAGCCGGCAATGGTAGAGACACCGATTCCCAACCGGGTTGCCTGATCCTGGTCAACATCAATACGGAGCGCGGGATTGCCTGCAATGAAATCGCTCTGGACATTCTCCACCCCCTCAATCGAGGAGAGGGTGTTGCCCAATACGCCTGCAGCCTCTATGAGAGGTTCATATGCATCACCGGAGAGACGGAAACTGAAATCGGCTGAGGTTGGAGGACCCGTCTGGGCTTTGGTGAAGAGCACCTGTTCTGCCCCACTGATGTAGTAGGTCTCCCTTTTCACTTCATCAATGATGGTCTCAATGCTTCTGGTTCTCCCTTCATCCATCTCAGCAAGGTCAACCGTGATGGTTGCCTGGGTGGTACTTTCAGCACCCCCTTCATTCCCACCGATATTGGCACTGATGGAGAGAATCTCTCCATCCCCGACCTTATCAAGAAGTGTCTTCTCATAGACAGAGACTACATTGTTGGTAGTACGCAAGGTAGATCCCTGGGGAGTGGTGATCTCAATATTGAAATAACTATAATCCTCTGCACTGAACAGGTCCTGACGCAGGCCACCCACCAAGGAGAATATTGCGGCAGTTACCACGAGTATGAGGAGTATGAAACGTCCCTTTCTATCCAGAGCCCAGGCAAGCGTCCGTTGATAGGTATTGATGAAATGCTCAAAGCGCTGTTTGCCTGCTTTCTCCTGCTTGAGTCTCCTGGGGCCCCACTCTGCATAGTGGCTGGGGAGAAAGAAGAGGGCCTCAAAAGTACTTACGATCAAGGCAATGGTAACGGTCAGGGGAATGACCCTGAGGAACTTACCAATGGTCCCTGGAATAATCATAAGGGGGAGGAATGCTGCAACGGTGGTTCCTGTTGCGGCAATGATCGGCCATACCACCTGATTGACCCCCTTGATCGCGGCCTCATGCCGAGATACGCCTGCAAGCTGGAGGCGGTATGAGTTCTCCACGATGACGATGCCATGGTCGACGATCAGACCCAATACCAGCACCAAGCCAAAGAGGGTGTTGGTGTTGACGGTCTGCCCCAACTGGTCGAGTACCAGGAAGGTCAATGCAAAGGTTACCGGGATGCCGAGAGCCGTTATGAATGCATTTCTGAAACCAATGAACAGCGAAAGAATGATGACCAATAACAAAAGACCCATAAGGGCATTGGTGGAGAGTACAGAGAGGCTGCTTGCAATCTGGACTGTGGAATCATTGAAAAGCGTCAGGGTTGCCCCTGCACGGGGTTGGGTCTCATCGACAATCTGCCTGACCGCATCGACGATAGCCACCGAATCACCTTTCACCACCTTGGTGATTTTCAAACTGACAGCACTCTCCCCATTGAACCGGCTCAAGGGTGCTTCCTCATCAAACCCATCCATGACCTTTGCAACATCAGAGAGACGGACAAGTCCCTCTCCCTGGTTGGAACGTCTGACAATAACGGATTCAATATCCCTGACACCCTCCACGGAACCAAAGGTACGAAGCAGGTATTGGCGACTCTCTGTTGAGAGACTCCCACTGGGGAGGCGCTGGTTCTCCCCTGAGAGAGAACGAACCACCTCATTGACACTCAAGCCCATAGAGGAGAGCAGTGTCGGGTCCAACTTCACCTGGATTTGCCTTTCAGGCAGACCAACAATTTCCACATCTGAAACATCTGGAATGCTGAGGATCCGGTTTTGCAGTTCCTGAGCTTGCTCACGCATGTCCTGGTAGGAGATATTCCCGCTGACAATCACCTCAATGACAGGCAGAAAGTCAGAGGAAGAAAAATCATCCAGCAATGGCTGCAACGTCCCCTCAGGGAGGCTGACCTGGCTGAACCGTGTCTGTGCATCCTGATAGAGAGAACGAAAGAGTGTATCGTCTATGCCATCATCAAACTCAACCCGGACCACACTCAACCCCTCACTGGTGGTTGAGCTGATCTGCTTGAGACGATCCATCCCGGCAAAGGCATTCTCCACGGGAATGGTGACTGAGGACTCCATATCCTGGGCGCTTACTCCTGGATAGGGGACAATGACATTGACCCAGTAGAAGGGAACCTCTGCAAACTGTTCCTGCGGCAGGGTGAGCAAACTAAGCATCCCCAGAGCAAGAACGGTGATCATGAGAATATTGACCAAAACCGGTTTGGTTACCGAGAATCTGCCGATGGAGAACTGTTTATTCTGATTATCCATAGTGCCCTCCTACTCCAACGAAGTGCTGATGGCACTACCGTCGATCAAACGGGAGAGACTGCTGACAAGCACACGCTCCCCTATCAGGGAAACAAAGGCATCCTTGCTTTCAATGGCGGTAAGGTCACCAAACTGGTCAACGACGGTCACCTCCTGCAGACTGGCAGAGGAACCATCAACCACGAAGATGTACTGCTTCCCACCCCTATTCACCATTGCACCGTTGGGTACCACGGTATATAAGGGTGCATCAGTGTTGAAGATGGTTACATCAGCAGTAATTCCTGCTTTCAACATATCTGGTCTTGGATTGTCAAAATCCACATAGACCACCCAGCTACCGGTTCTGCTATCAGATGAGGCACTGATGGCACTTACTCTGCCCTCAGCAACAATGGTTTCAGTTGGGGTACGTATGGTAATCTCCGCCGGGGCTCCTTCCTTGATAAGAAAGAGCTGTGCTTGACCAATAGCGAGCGTAACCCTCAGGTGCTCAAGATCCACGATACGGGCAATCTGGGAACCAGCTTGCAAAAGGTCCCCTTCCACCAGTTTGGTCATCTCAGCAACACTTCCGGATATCGGTGTCGTTATCCTGGAGTTGGCTACATTGTTCTTTGCCTGTTCAAGTTGGGCTGAAAGCCCATCCAAACTGGATTTACCTTGGTTGAGCTGGGAGAGCGAGATTGCCCCACTGGCAAACAGCTTCTCATTCACTGCCTGTTGCTTCACTGCATTCTCGTATTGCGATTCCAACTGGCTGAGGGTAAGTTTGGCAATGGTGTCATCAATGGTAAGCAGGGTATCTCCCGCTTTCAGGGTACTTCCCAAGCCAACTGATATCTCTTTAATCTCTCCACTCAGCCGAGATTTGATACTCACTTCCCTCTGGCCCTGTACCGTACCACTGCCGATGACACGATCCCGCAGTGCACGCTCTTCGATTGCAACAGAGGAAGAGACAACCTGGGTATAGTCGGTTGCAGCACTCACTGCCTCCAATGGTTCATTCACTTCTTGTTCTTGATCTGCTTTGCTGCAAGAGAGCAAGCTCGCTACAATAGTAAGAGAGATCAGGGAAAATACCAGTGTTCTCTGTGCCTTGCGCATGGTCTACCTCATTAAAAATGATTATAGGAATATGTCTCAAATAATAGTCTATTTCTTATTCAGCTGACAAGTATTTTGCACAATATATTTTTAATAATTCGAATTATGGACATTGCTTGCGGTTTATGAAGGATTCCTGTATACTTATGTCTATACATATCAACATATCACCTGATTTGATACTCAGTATCTGTCCTATACGTAGGACCATAAACGGTGGTCCCGGGCGAATGAACGCCATGATTGATATCTACAACTACTTTATATGAGCAATAAAAAACAAGAACTACTGTTACTACGGGTGACAACCATCGTTTGCCTAGGATTCGGCATACTCGGTTTGGTGGTCTCCATTGTCGCCAACTCAAACTCAATGCTTCTCGATGGACTCTACTCCCTGATCCAAAGCCTGTTCATCATCGGCTCAGGAAGGGTGGTAACCCTTCTCTTCAAGGAGGATGATGACCGATTCCCCTTCGGCTACGGAGCTTTTGAACCCTTTTTCCTGGTCTTGAGGAGTCTGGTCCTGCTTACCATGGTCGTAACCATTGGAACCATGGCAGGTATTGCCATGACCCGTGGTGGGTATGCCATTACCTTCTCTATTGCATTCCCTGTTTCGGTGTTCTCCCTGGTCGTCTGTTTTGTTGTTTGGCTTGCCCTTGCAAACAAGGCCAAAAAACTGAGCAGCCCGACCCTCCGCTCGGAAAGCAAGGCATGGTTGCTGGACACCCTCCTCTCCCTTGCCTCTGTGCTTGCTATTGGAATGGTTGGCCTGATCAAGCAGACAAGATTTGCATTCCTGAGCAACTACATCGACCCTGCTCTCACTGTTCTATTCCTGGCTTTCCTCAGTCCAGTGCTTATCAAGGACCTGGTAATCTACAGCCGAGAACTCTTGGGGGCAGCGCCTACCATCTCGGTACAGGCAACACTGGAGAAAATCGCCAACCGCTTTGTGAAAAAATATGCCTTCCGAAAGGCAGAAGTCTATGCATTGAAGCGTGGACGTTCCCTGATGGTTGTCATCTATGTCTACCTCACTGAGGAACGACCAGTGAAACAGCTTGATGCAATCCGCCTGGAGATGATCAAGGCGATGTACACCTATTCAAACTTCTGTGACACCGATATCGTATTTACACTCGATGACAGGTGGGTGGACTACCAGACACCATTTGCCATTGCAGGACAGAAAGCCTGATCAGAGAGGCAGCCACCTCAGTACACGTTTCAGGGCCTTGTCCCAGAACTTCCAGGTATGCCCTCCCGGGTGCTGGTCATAGATTACATCATGGGTCTCTTGCAATGTCTCCACAAATCGTAGGTTATCCTGCAGCAGGGCATCCTCATCACCACAGGTCACATAGAATGACGGCTTGGGAGAAAGTTCCTTCCTAGACAACGCCATAAGGTCATGTTCACTGCCTTTTACTTCATAGGAACCAAAGGTGTTCTCCCACTCATACGGGAAAATCTTCACTGAGTCCCCGAGTGTATTGGCTAGTGATACAAGGTCCAAGGCTCCGCTCATGCTTGCAGCCCTGCTGTATAGGTCCGGACGTGTGAGCGCGGCCTTGAATGCCCCATACCCTCCCATCGACAGTCCCGCGATAAAGGTATCCTCGCGTTTGGTGCTGATGGTGAAAACAGAGGAGAGGAACCGAGGAAGTTCTTCACTCAGGAAGGTGAAATAGGGGTATCCTCTTTCCTGGTCGGTGTAGAAACTCCTTCCAACCGATGGCATCACAACCACCAGGGGAAGATTCCTCACATACCGTTCAATTGCCGAATTTCGCACATAGCTCTGTTCATTCTGCTTTATCCCATGCAGCAGGTAGAGCACCTTATACGGACCACCAGGTATATCAGGTGAGCGGTCACATCGCTGTGGATAGATGACAGTGAGAGAAACATCCAGCTGGAGGGTATCCGAGAAAAGGGAGATATCGAGTAATGCCATAAACGCTCCTTCTTGGGAGGTACTCTACCCCATTTGAAGAAAAGTTTCCATTCGATTTCTTTTGTAATCTTTCCCCTTCTCCTTTGTTATCATTATGGATACACTGAGTCTGTTTGGAGGGGTTCAATGAGGCTTCGCTCTAGCCTAGTACAGTTTGTAGTCATCTGCTTGCTTTTGGGTACCATTGCATTGGTATCCAGTTGTGGTGTCTACAGCAAGACCCCTGCAATAAACCCTGATGAAGAACACTGGGAAGGGCCTCTCCTTGATGGAACGGAAATGGAAGATGTACAGATCACCATCAAACCCCAACAGAAAGCCATTGTCATCAATCTAGAGGATCTGGATGTTGATCCAGCGGTACTGATGCAATACCTTCGTGCAAAGGAATCACAATACCAGTCCTTCTCAGTGGAGGCTTCCGATTCGTATGTCCTGGTGATCAGGAAGCAGGACCTTGAAACGGATTCAGAGTGATGATTCTATCTTGATGGCCAACAACACCCATCTTTCATCTTCACCACGAGTCCAAACCATGGTACCCCACCGGTAATCCGGCTCATGTACACAGAACGGCACCTCATACAGATCTGAGCGAATCACTGCTTTACCAACCTGCACCTGGTTTGTAGGCAGCAGGGAGACCAACTGCTGGTCATAGGTATTGGTGAATGCCTTTCTCAACACTACACTGACATACTCCTCAAGCCATTTTGGCCCATAGGAGGTCATTAATGCTTGTCTAGTAATTGCTTCAGCACTACCTTCCTCTCCCCTTACAATCTGACCGATCGAGGCATCGCTTGGAAGCTGCGCTTCATACGCCTCATGAAACGGCAAGGTTTCATTTGCAGAAAGGGGACCCATACAGAACATTGCTATGATCAGGAGAGAAATGCATTCTTTCATACTTTTTATATGATGCATTTCTTTTACAATGTCAAAGGATTTCATTTTTTCTGGACTTTTTGGACATCTATGGTAAGGTGTAAAAAGTTTGATAGTAAATCAGAAAAAAGGAGACTCACAACATGAAGATGGGAAAAGTTCCAATTCTCGAGACGATCAACAAGATTCCTGGTGGATTGATGGTAGTACCTTTGGTGCTCGGTGTATTGACCAATACATTCTTTCCTGCAGCATTGGAGATCGGTAGTTTTACCACGGCTTTCTTCAAGTCAGGTGCACTTACCTTGATTGCATTGCTCTTTTTCTGCAGTGGAGCACAGATTCAGTTCAGAACTGCTGGTATGTCACTCTATAAAGGAGTGGTCCTCAATTTCAGCAAGGTGCTCTTCGGTGTAAGTTTCGGCGTTATCTTCGCAAAACTTGCTGGTCCTGAAGCTGCATTCCTCGGTGTCACACCGCTCGCCATGATCAGTGCCATGTCCAACAGTAATGGTGGACTCTACACAGCACTTGCTTCAAAGTATGGTGATGAGTCCGATGTTGGTGCAATCGCCGTTATCTCCTCCAATGATGGACCTTTCTTTGAAATGGCTTTCATGGGTGTTGCCGGAGTTGCAAACATTCCTCTCATGAGTCTTGTAGCCGTTATCGTTCCCATCATCGTGGGTATGATCCTTGGAAACCTTGATGAGAGAATCAGGGAGTTCCTCAAGCCCGGTATGTTTATTGCTATCTTCACCTTCGCATTCCCTCTCGGTGCAGGACTGAGTCTTCAGACGATCATCGAAGCCGGTCTTCCTGGTATCGTCCTTGGTTTGATGACCCTCATCATCACCGGTGTTCCTTCCTACTTCATCTTCAAGTGGTTGGTTCCCAAGAAGTCAAGGAGAACTGCTGCCGTCGGTGCTGCTGTCGGTACCTCTGCCGGTAACTCAATTGCCACCCCGGCTGCCATTGCATTGGTAGACCCAGCTTGGGCTCCATTTGCAGACAAGGCAACCGTACAGGTAGCTGCATCTATCATTGTTACCGCCTTGCTGGTTCCCTTCCTGGTTGATTTCTTCTACAGATGGGATTTGAAGCGTGGACTTGTCAACGAGCATCCTACAACCAGCACTGAACCTGCGGTTGACGCAAAGGGCCAACAGTTATAAGCTGAGGGTGCACGTTTTGTATACAATTATCAAGAAAGACGGGCAAATGCTCGTCTTTCTTTGCTAAAGGAGTCAACCATGCTGGTACATAACCCAATAGACAGCCAAGGAAAGAAACTAGAACTTCCTGAACATACCACAGTGTATGCAATGAAGGCACCAAAGGCACTCAGTGACCCAAAAAAGGCGGTATCTGAGGCACTGGCCAATCCCATTGCATCTGACAGCTTCCAGAGCATTGCCAAAGCCAAGCTTGATGCCAACCCACAGGCAAAGGCGGTAATTGTCATCTCTGACAATACCCGTCCCGTCCCCTACAAAGGAGAGGGAAATATCTTGGTACCCTTGCTCGAGGTACTTCTTGAAACCGGCTATAAGAAAGAGAATCTTACGGTACTTATTGCTACAGGAACCCACCGCCCGATGACCGATGACGAGATAGAACGCATCATCGATCCTTGGGTATTTGAGCATGGGATTGCCATCATCAACCACGATTGCAAGGAGGATGACAACCTCACCTACCTCGGAAAGACTGATCGTGGCAGTGAAGTAAAGATCAACAGCCTCTATGTACAAGCTGACCTGAAGATCCTCACTGGATTGGTGGAGAGCCACTTCATGGCAGGTGTCAGTGGGGGTAGAAAGTCTGTATGTCCTGGTCTGATCAGTGAACATGGCACCTTCCTCTTCCACGGTGCGGACCTGATGGGCCATAAGAACAGCTGCGACTTGCTCCTCGATGGCAATCCAGTGCATGAGGAGTCCCTCGCTTTTGCTAAGATGGCTGGGGTTGATTTCATCATCAATGTCACCCTGGACCATGCCTTCAATATCACCGGGGTGTTTGCCGGCGACCTGGAGGCAGCCCATCAGGAAGCCTTTGAGATGGTCAAGGGATATGCAAAGATACCCATCAAGGAAGAGGCCGATATCGTCATAACCCATGGCGGGTTTGTCGGGATCAACCACTACCAGAGTGCGAAGGCAGCCTTTGCTGCAATCGGCGCAATAAAGAAGAATGGATACCTGATCAGCATCTCCAACTTCACGGACAAGAAAGATGTCGTTGGCTCGGTGATGTACAAGACCGTACTCAGTATCCTGGCGCTTACCAGCGCAGAGGAACTGGTGACCCTCCTTCACAGCAAGGATTGGCCGTTCATGCCAGACCAGTGGCAGGTACAGAAGTGGGCTTCGGTATTCGAGAAGATTCCCTTGGACCACTACTATTACTATGCTCCTCAGATTGTAGGAGAGAACAACAGCGGCCTTCCAGGAATCGATGCTTCCTCACTTGCTCAGAGCACTGACTACAGCGAAGTGATCAAGAAAGTCATTGAGCAGATTGAGAAGAGAGAGCAAAGAAAGGACCTCAAGGTTCTCTATCTAAGCGATGGGCCTTATGCCATCCCCTATGTGGAGTAAAGATAGAGACAGTTGTTGGATTGTGAGAGAAAGAGGAGGCGTTGCCTCCTCTTTCCTTGTTTCTAGAGCCTTTCCCCGATCTCTATTGCCTCGAGCAGGCTTTTCTCACTTGCAATCAGCTTTCCGGCGATATCGAACGCTGTACCGTGGTCAACAGATGTTCTGATGACGTCCAAACCAACGGTAATGTTTACCCCGTTCTCGAAGCTGAGCATCTTCAGGGGGATATGCCCCTGATCATGGTACATGGCAACCACGATATCCCAGGAACCCTGTAATGCTTTCAGGAAAACCGTATCAGGAGGTATTGGACCACTGACATCCAGACCTTCAGCTTTTGCTTCTTGGATGGCTGGAATGATTTCCTTGATCTCCTCATCACCAAAAATGCCATTCTCCCCTGCATGGGGATTCAATCCAGCGACTGCAATTTTTGGATTGTCATAACCAATCTTTGTAAGTGTCTCATGGGCCAGGTGAATGACTTCAAGTACCCTTTTTTTCTTGCACAGGTCACAGGCATTCCGCAAAGAAACATGGGTTGAGACGTGGATTACCTTCAGTTTCTCGCTGTACAGCAGCATTGCATACCGCTCCCCTTTGGTGAACGCACCAAAGATCTCGGTATGACCGGCATAGGGAAAACCAGCGAGGTGGAGCGCTTCCTTGTTGAGCGGAGCGGTAACCACTGAGGAGATATCCTTACGTAAGGCAAATTCGATTGCAGATCGTACACTTTCAAAGGCGATGGTACCTCCCAGCGAGGTTACTACCCCAACCTCAATCTGGGAGATGTCTACCGGATGTGGATCATATACATTGATTGCCGAGTCATCCCAGTCATCCATCTTCTTGATTGAGTTGAACCTCATATCATACCCAAGCAGAGAGTTGTAGTACTCCAACAGAGAACGGGTCCCAAACAGGAGAGCACTCCTCTGGTACTCCTTCCTTGCATGCAATGCCTTGAGGGTGATCTCAGGACCAATGCCACAGGGATCTCCAAGTGTAATTCCAAACTTTTTTTCTTTCATCGTGTTCTCCTTCTACCGTTCTTGCAAGACCCTCAAACTATACGCTATTGCTTGATCATTTCCGAAAGCACCCGCCTTCGTGACAATTCTCATTGATGCATACCCTCCAGTGGGTACTTCAAGGAGGGGGATACCTCCCTGTACTTCCCTGATTATTTCCACTTCATGGATTCCCAGAACCTCCAATAGACCGAAAGCAGTATCCCCACCAGTAAGGAACAGACCCGAAATCTCACACTGCTCTACCAAGGCCTTTCCCATAAGGCTGAAGGAGTCCCTGATTGTTGCCGCAACCGCATCAGAGGAGAGCCCACGTTTTGATCCTTCCGCCAAGGAGCGACTGAATGCAGACTCATCAAGGACTGAGGAGACCACGACAAGGGCAGGCTTGCTTTGGGAGATGGCTTCCTTGACCCGCTTGATAATCGGATAAGGGTCTACCTCACCAAGGAGAGACTCAACCTCAACAACTTCGGTAAAGATTCCATGTTCCTTGGCATACCTTACTTGATTGCGGGTTACCTCGCTGAGACTTGCAACCATGCCCAGTACTCCACGGGAAGGATATTGCACATTACAGAGCGCATCAGCCAAACCAGCACTTCCCACATACAGCACTTTCTCTTCTCTTTTTCTTGCCAGCCTTACAAGATGGAAAAGGTCGTCCTGTGTGCGGGCATCACATACAAGAATCGTCTTCCCCTCCAGAGCAGGTAACGCAGCACCCGCCTCTTGGTGAACTACGGTATACACACTCTGCCCTTTGGAGAAGAGCGTGAGTAGACTGTCTTCTTCTACCGGCTTTCGGGGATCTTTTCCATGCTCTGTCTCCAGCAGTGGCTTTCCATGGACGAATAATCTTCCACCCTCCACCGTCCTTCCCTGATCAGGAAATGCAGGAGATACGATGATAAGCTCTGCAGCACAGAATGCTGCAACCTCCATAACCTCAGCACAGAGATTTCCCCGAAGCGTTGAATCGATCTTTTTCATGACAATGGGAAATGATTCAGCATCCATCCCTTCAAGGGATGAACGAACCAGAACCGAGGCTTCCTTTTCATCCATGTTCCGGGATTCTGTATCCAACACAAGTGCCTCGATGGTTTTTTCACTCCAGGTGTATTTCCCAATCGTTACATGGGTAGAGAGTCCCTTCCGTCTTAGTTGCAGTCCACTGTCATTTGCCCCAGTGAAATCATCAGCGACAATCAGGTATTGATGCATGTACATTCCTCCCTTTTTGTCAGTGTACCCGATGAATGGTCCCTCGCTCTACCATAATCTTGTACTTTACATCAAGGCAATCACTGCTTTACACTCACGGTATGCAATACCGCAATACACAGTTGCTCGCGTCTCTTTACCGCCAAAGCGAAACAACAATTCGAGACCCTTTGTGGAAGGACATCAAGCTATCCAGGGCTTTCAAATCCATCCTCTTGACCCCAACTGTACAGAAACTTGGAAGGATCAAACAGCTTGGCCCAACTTTTCACCTCTATCCAGGGGCGGTGCATACACGCCTAGACCATAGCCTTGGCGTCTATCATATCGGATTTTCAATTCTCCAAAGCCTCTTCGGCCAGAACCGAGAGTTGCCGATTACTGAAGAGGGAGCGCTTACCTTTCTCTGTGCATGCCTGCTGCATGACATCGGGCATTTCCCATTCGCCCACTCCCTGAAAGAACTCCCACTCACCAGTCATGAGGCGATTGCCCGTACGATGATACGTGAGGATGCAGTTCTGCATAAAGCCATTGAAATGGCTGGGCTGGATGCAGAGCGTGTTGGATCAATCATTGATGAGCACCAAGAGACCTCAGATGAGGA
The DNA here is from genome assembly GCF_963676285.1 of uncultured Sphaerochaeta sp. Taxonomy (NCBI): domain Bacteria; kingdom Pseudomonadati; phylum Spirochaetota; class Spirochaetia; order Spirochaetales; family Sphaerochaetaceae; genus Sphaerochaeta; species uncultured Sphaerochaeta sp. The sequence goes on along the minus strand of NZ_OY781062.1, from coordinate 42,750 downwards.
GATTCTCCTCTATCGCAGCATTCTCTCTGGAACACTCGACCCTGATAAGCTCGACTACCTGAACCGTGATGCCTTCTTCTGTGGGGTACCCTATGGTACCCAGGATGTATCCTACATTGTTGACAGACTCGTTGTTGCCGAGAGAAGGATGGCCTTACAGGAGGAAGCCCTGGGATCGGTGGAGCACCTGTTGTTCAGCAAGTACCTGATGTACCGTAACGTATATTGGCATACCACGACCCGTAGTGCGACTGCTATGATCAAGAAAGCAGTTCTGGCATCCTTGTCAGATGGATCACTACAGGCAGAAGATCTCTATGGATTGGATGATGAACAGTTTTTCTCGCTTCCACAGCAGAGGCAGTTCACCTACAGCAATCTCTTCTCCTTGGTTCGAGACAACCAGCTGTATTCAGTAGCCTTCGAGAAACCCTATGAAGAAGAGGGTGTGTTGGAGATAAAGAACAAAAATCTCTTCTCACGTCTCTCCTTCGAGGAACGTATAGCGAACAAGCTTGGATGCGACCCAAGTGAAGTTATCGTTGACATTCCAGAGCCGATCAGCTTTGAGGCAGACCTGCCCATTTTCCATGAAGATGGTTCCATCAGCAGATTTGGTGAGATAGATCACCTTTTTTCCCATGATATTGGTAGGGTCTTTACAAAAAGCCTGAGAAAATTCAGAATCTTCACACCACACACTATCTCTTCGGAAGTACTTGGAAGAGCATTGGAGTTCTGAATACATGGAAAAATTATCCTATAGAACGCTCTTGGAGGGGAATATTCCCCCCTGGGTCATGCGTTTTATCAAACATACCGGAAAAGCCATAAACACCTACTCAATGATTCGTGAGCATGATACCGTTCTGCTCTCGGCCAGCGGAGGCAAGGATAGCCTTGCCCTTGCCTTGGCTCTCTCCATCCGTAGAAAGTGGCTTCCCATCAAGTATGACCTCAAGGCATTGATGATCAACTGGATCGAACATCCGATCCCAGAAGAGTATCGCGCCTTGCTTACCACCTTTTTCACCGACCTTGGGTATGATTTCAAGATTGTTGATGAACATCAATTCCCAGAATCATTTAAAGGTGAGTTCAACTGCTATCTCTGTTCCAGAAACAGAAGAAGAATCCTTTTTACCCGATGTGAGGAAGAGGGCATGAATCTGGTCGCCATGGGACATCACCTGGATGATCTGGTGGAAACCAGCCTGATGAATCTCTGCCTCAGGGGTCGTTTTTCCACCATGCAACCGGTACAACCCTTCTTCGATGGAAAAATCAATGTTATTCGTCCCATGATCGAGATTCACGAGTCAGTCACCAGAAGACTGGCAGAAGCGTATGACCTTCCGGTGGTCAAGCCCGTCTGCCCCTATGACCAGACAAACATTCGTTCCCGAATCAAGCCGATCGTCAAGGAGTTGTCACACCTGGACAAACTGAGCAGGGAGCATATTTATAAAGCACACCACTACGAGCCAAGAATGTAACTTGGTCGCGTCCAGCCTGTTTACAACCATGACAGGTTTGTGTGATGATTGAAGCGAGGGAGGAGGGATGCAAAGGATGCATTTTCGTGCCTGCTTGCTCTTCTTTTTGGTGCTGCTGACCGTCTTCCTGCCACTTTCCGCTGAGGATATGGATTCTTCCTCCGAGCAAGTGCAACTAATGGATGACACAACGGTATCTGAGGAGCCAAGCCCACAATCTGAGGAGAGTCCAAGCAATCCAGAAGGATCGCCTGAACCAGACACGTCCCCAGACCTCGATCAACCCTCCCCTGATGGTACACTGAGTGAAACCCCCTACCTGCCAAGCACCTCTGACAGTCTGTTGGAAGGTATGGCCTCCTCAGATGGTTCCTTCAGCATTGCTTATAAACCGGATTTCGCCCTTGGGAACCTATCATTCCAACTTGACTTGAAAATCCAGGGAAAGGCAACGTTTGACCCATTCGGCCTCAAGCTCGATTTCTCCCCTTGGGAAATGCCTGAGAGGGAATCGGATGAGATTTTCGAGGATTATGCGCTCAGGGTGGCAAAGCATTATGGTTCATTCATCCGCTCAATCCAGTGGGGGCAGCGCTATGATTCCCTGTATATCCGCTACGGTAAGCTGATGGGAATCACCTTGGGTGATGGTGCGTTGTTGAACAGCTATTTCGACTATAGTGTTGGATACCGTGAGAGTCAGCCCGGACTTGATATCATGCTTGACGGGAACCTGCTGGGTATACCCAATGCTGGTTTTGAATTTGTTACCAATGATTTGTATGAACCCACATTGCGTGCATGGAGAATATATGCCCGCCCATTGTACGAATATCCCCAACTCTCCTTGTTCTCAGATCTTGAGGTAGGGCTCTCTCATGCAAGCAGTCCAAGACAGGGCGAGGAGGATGAGCCTATTGGCAGGGAAATGATTTCCCTCGATTTTTCCCTCCCGATATATGAACGCGATTTCCTGAATCTTCATGTATTTAGTGATGTCCTGCTTCAGCTTCCCGACGTACAGAACAAACAGTTTGGCTCAGCACTTCGCTACGGACTTTGGGGACATACGAGAAGTTTCTTTGTATTCAATACCAGCTTGACCATTCCTACGTTCGGGAGCTATTACACCAACTACTACTCCTCAGATTTCGAGACGAGAGAGAGTGACGAGACCGAGAAACTCCGTCTTGAGCTTGGTACCTTGCATTTTGACGGCACACTGGGATTGAATTTTACTCGCCAAGGTCTCTACCTGAGTGCACACATGGAGAGCAATCTCACAGATAATGACTTCCATGACTATAGTTTTATTGCAAATGCAAGGATCGATAAACCCTTTATGTATATCGTTTCACTGGACTTGCAATATGAAAAGCTTTATCCTACAAGTACAGGTGAGGGTTTCTTTGAGGGCTTGAAAACACTGCGCAATGTGGTGCTTTCCTCGACAACAGTCATCAAGGTAAAACCTTATTCATTTGATATCGGACTACGTGCTCACTTTGATGAAAATGCTGAACCTACATACTCGCTGGACACGCTTGTGAAGATATCAATCCTGTAATGTCATGATGGGAGTTTCTATGAAACGATTGGTGAAATATATTGTTCTGCTTCTGCTGATCCTTATAGGCGGTACTACCCTCTTTGCAGAGGATGAGGTATTCATCGGTGATGGTGACATCGCCGCTCTGCATGTCTACGACAGCCAGGGAAATCGAATCGAAGCAACCAGTGAACAGGCACAGAATATTGCAGAAGGTTGGATCATCCACAATCCAGATACACCAATACTACTCGTGACTCCCCGCGGCACCATCAATGTGTTCGAAGATTCACTGTTGGTTACCGGTGACCTGGTTGGCAACAATCCCGACCTCTATCTGGTCAGTGGAAAAGCAACCTTCAATACCTACGACATGGAAGATGGATTTCTCACGGTCACTACTCCTGTTTCACGTTTCACCCTGCATGGAGATGGGGAAATGCTGGTCATCACCACAGATGAGGAAGAGAGTGTAACTACCTTCACCGGCAGAGTCGAGTCCTACAATGCCCTTACTGGGGCAAAACGGGAAGTCAATACATTTGAAAAGCTTTTCATGCAGGAAAGAATGGCTCGACTGAAGTTTATCGAGGCAGGATACTATCTCACTTATGCAACCTATCCTGATATGATGCTGGCAAAACAGATCATGCAGGAGCTCAGTGATAAGATTACTGCCCCAACCACACCACGTGCTCCTATGGCCAACATTGAGAGAATTGTGCTCACCCCTCCACCCGTTGAAGGGGTGTCGATCACTGCCTTGGCTGAAAAGCCTTCCCGTATTGTTTCAGAAACCTCAGAATTCATCCCCCAGCGCTTGCAAAGCCTCCAGGTTGAAGTGGAACCGGTCAAGATACCAGAGCGTGTTAGCCAATTCAGCAATATCATCCTTGCCCCACCCAAGGACAGGATTAAGATCACTATCCGCCCAATGACACCAGAGATTCCCTCCTTTTCCAGTGTATCTCAAACCGTTCAGGTCCCTCCCTCCCCTTCCTCTCCCCAAGCGGAGGTGAAGGCAGAGGAAATTGTGGTAGTAACTGAAATCAAGGATGATGAGCCTGTCACCATTGAGATGCCTCTCGTGGATGAAATGGAGGATATTGATGTAGTCGAGGAGATTGAAGAACCAGAGGTCCTGACTACCACTGCCACCATAGAGGAAGAAGCGGTACAGGAAGCAGAGAGAGAGACTACCACTGCCGCCATAGAGGAAGAGGTGGTACAGGAAGCAGAGACAGAGACTACCACTGCCGCCATAGAGGAAGAAGGGGTACAGGAACCAGAGACAGAGGAAGAACCAATCGAGGAAGTCTCTCCATCAGTGACTACCAGACCGACCTTGGCTTTTTCTGCGGAAGAGGCGAAAGTAACGGGATTTTTCGGATTGGAAGTCGGTTACCGCTTCACGTTTGATGGACGCAACGATGATTCCTTGCACCATCAACTCTACCTCAAGCCCTACTTCGAGAAAGGACTGTTCAGCATCAGGTTGCAAGGCTTTCTTGAGACTGAAGATTTCTCCTCATATACCAATACAGCATACCCTGTTCCCACTTCTCGCCTGGAAATGGCAGCCTATGCATTCTCATTCATTGATAAGTTGAGGATTGGTTACAGCAGTAGTACATTCTATTTAACGATGGATCGAAAATTCCCGATTACCACGGAATTGACCAGTTTGTATGCACCGTCACTCATATCTGACCAGAATCTGGCAGTTTTGAACCAACTTAGCTTGGGTCCGTTTACTTTGGTAACTACATTCGATGATCTTTACTTTGGTTCACTTTCCGATAATGACCGTCAGTTTGGTTCATCCTTGCTCCGATTTACTCCAAAAAGTGGCTATCGCATGTCCGTTGCACTCGGTGGCCTTGCCGTGGTTGATAACAGTCCTTCATGGAGTATCAATACCTATCCATTCCTTGGCCTTGGGTTTCCCGTGGTCGACTCAAGAACCACAGAATTCAAGTTCCTTCTACATGCAAGCGGATATCTGCCTGCTTATCCAACCCTGGATACCGACTCCTTCATTGACACCTCTATAAGTTCGATATTCCCCAATTATCTTGTCGGAACTGGATTCTCGCTGAAGAAGGATCAGTTATTCTCAAAGATACTGGTTTCCCTCACCAAGGGGGAAAACCACTCCCTCATAGCCAATGAGTTTGCTTCATTCCTCGTTACGAGCTATTCGGCAGCAGTTGAGGTATTGGGGGATGTCCGAATACAGGGAAAGGTCTGGCAAGCAAGAGTGCTGTTCAACCTCCCGTTCAGCTCTAGCTTTGCCTTTGCCAATCTTACATCTCCTGTTTCTACATCCCATCAAGCAGACTACAGCCAGTTCTCACTCTCCTATACAAAAGAACGGCTTCAGGTCGGCCTTGGTTTAGCACAGCTGGGTATCATAAGCAACTTCTCTGATGTATTTGCAGGAAATGAGACTGCTCTCTCCTTGCTCAGGGGACCTTACAGCACAAGCTTCCTCTCTCTTCAATATGCCTTCGACCCATTCACGCTCCAGATGAAAGCCCAATATCCTGCCCAGGTAACAAGCTACACCAATCCAGTGGTCAGCGTACGAGTCTCACTGAATCTTGACAAACAGTTCTAGAGAGAGGTTTTGCCCTTTTATCCCTTCTATGGTAGAGTCATGCTATGAGAATACAAAAGCTCGATCCGCTTGTAGCGCAGCGTATTGCCGCAGGCGAGGTTATTGATAGGCCAGCCTCAGTAATTCGGGAATTGCTTGACAACGCACTGGATGCAGGGGCCAATCAACTGGTAGCCAGTGTAACCGACGGAGGCCTTGAGTCAATCAAATTGATTGATGATGGAGAGGGAATAGCAAAGGATGATCTACCTTTGCTCTGCGAAAGCCACGCCACCAGCAAGGTTCATGATCTGGAGGATTTGTACCACATCAAGAGCATGGGTTTCCGCGGGGAAGCATTATACAGCATTGCCGCAGTATCCACTGTTACCATTGCCAGCAGTTACCAAGGGCAGGATGCATATCAGATTACCGTAGATAATGGGATAAAAGGCGAGGTACAACCCGGTGGCCCCAGAGAAGGAACAACGGTAAGCGTTGAGGGCTTGTTCAAGGAACTTCCTGCCAGACGTCAGTTCCTGAAAAGACCATCAACAGAAGCAACCATGTGCCGCTATGTCCTACAGGAGAAGGCGCTCGCTTTTCCCGAACGATCTTTTCGATTCATCACTGATGGGAAGGTCCGGGTCGATCTCCCTGCCACAACCAAGAAACAACGCGTTCTGGATGTCCTGGCTATCAGCCAGAATATCGTTCCCTCCGAGATGATTGAGCTCTATGACAGTGCAGGCCGCTTCAATCTCTATGCAGTTTGCTCTTCACCTGCACTCTATAGAAGTGACCGTTCCCACATCAAGATCTTTGTGAACAATAGACCTGTGGAGGAGTTTGCCCTCGTACAGGCAGTTACCTATGGATACGGAGAGATGCTGCACGGTGGAGCCTTTCCCTACTGTTATCTTTTCATTGATGTCGATCCTACCCTGGTCGATTTCAACATCCATCCTACCAAGCGTGAGGTGAAGCTCAGAAACAAAGCTGAGATTCATCATCAGGTGGTGGGAATGATCTCCAGCCAGGTCCGTCGCACCATACCGCGGATTGTAGCAAAAGAGATACAGGACGAACAGACTCCCCTGCTTACTCCCAAGGCAACCTATACCCACCAGAGGCCTCTGGAAGCATCCAGCCATGAGAGAAGCAGCAGATACCAGAGGGAAGCAAGTAAACCTATCGACCCTGAATGGTTCCAGAAAGCGAAGGAGATTCTTCAATCAGACGGAATGCAGGCAACCCGTGCAACCGAAACTGAGAATATCTGGGATATGCAGGCTGAACAGAAGCAATTCACCTACCTCGGGCAGGCCTTCAACCTCTTTTTGGTTGCAGAGAAAGAGAATGATCTCTATCTCGTTGATCAGCATGCAGCGCATGAGAGGATTCTCTATGATGAGGTACGGGCAAAGAGAGAGGTACAGTCCCTGATGATTCCTCTCTCCTTTGAGGTCGAACGTGACGTTGACAACTACTTGCAGGGGAATCTGGATATATACCTGAATCTGGGGATAAAACTGGTCCGCAGTGATGACCTCCTTTGGGAAATTCATGCCATACCGGCAATATATCGCTCGGTAGAGAAACAGTTGGTCTCTTTCATCCAGACGATGAGTGGGGAGAGTGAAGAGGTCGAGAAAGGACTCTATGCCATTGTTGCATGCCATGCAGCGATCAAGGCAGGGGACTCAATCGACCGGATGATGGCCATTTCTCTGCTTGAAAAGGTGTTCGCGCTCGTTGAGCCGACCTGTCCGCATGGAAGAACCTTTGTCATCAGGCTCCACAAGGATGAGTTGATGAAGGCTGTGCAGCGTACCTAAGGTTGCACAAGGTAGGTTATGTTGTCGGTGATGAGGGCCAAGGAGAAATCCTCTTTGGCTATGGTATAGGTATCCTCATCCAGGGAAAGCGTCGAGAGAAACCTGCCTGTCTCATCATACCGGTTGAGTTGACTGGGAACAGGGATCGAGGATAACGTACCCGATTCCTCATCGTAGTGAGGTATTTCCTCTGGGATTTTTTCCATCATTGAAGCAGGTAGTTCTATTTGTTCGCTTCGTATGATTCCCTCCTCATTGATGATCGTGATTTCATATACTCCAGGAGAAAACGGTATCCCTTCTCCCATGGTAAGAGGCCCCACCCGGTACCGCGCAGTATCGGGGGAGGTCCTCTCCCCACTGGCATCGACTATCCAGCTGGAGACCTCGTTTGATGAGGAGAGGCGTACCTGCACTGGTCTCTCCTCTCCCAGGAGATCGAAAGAGAGTGACAAGTGCTCACTACCCAGGCCTGTTTCAAGATTGAATACCAGGGACCTCTCATGTTCCAGATTGACTACAACAATCTCCTCCTTCCTGCAGGAAACAAGAAGAAGGATACAAAGAAGAAGCAGAAAAACACTACTTTTCTTGTGCAGCCAAGTATGATGCAACTGGATTCGCATAGGTGTTGAGCGCAAATTGCCGTACCTCCTCACGAGTACCCTTGAAACGGTAGAGGAAAGCTTCGCTGTCAAAATCCCGATAGGAGTCCTGGAACTGTGTGCTGTTGTGCAGGTAGTCGTAGGCAAACAGATTGGTAGGCCAGAGCTTGTAAAGGGTATGAATCTGCCGGTCAATCTCTTGGGCTACCTGGTCGGGATTCTCCCACTCTCCTTCCAGCGGAGTACCAAAGGCAATATGGATATTCCCCTTGTACCCTTTCAGGCCGCGGGAGATGGAAATCAGGTCCTCATAGCGCTTCTTTGCTTGCTCGCCCCTCGCGAGACGTGTAACTTCCTCCCCTGCCTTGATCAAATCACAGGGATCATACTCATAGCTCACTGCAACGGGTACGATGCGACAGCTGTTTACCACCTGGGAGAAGGTGACTCCCTTTTTCTTTTGTGAGAGATGGAGCATTTTAATGATCGCAGGTGTGGTTACATCTATGCCATCCTTTGCCCGCCCACTCTTCTGAGCAACCCAGATGGATTTGTTCTCCTCGGTGATCAACTCAACAAAGTATGCACTCAGCCTGATCGATTCCAGATACTTCTCCCGCATGGGAAGTGTACGTTTAACAGTCACCCCACCATTGAGCTTGAACAGGTCGGTCACAAACTGATTGGTCAGCAGATTATCCCCGATTGCCATCTCGCAGAACATCTTTCCACCTTTATGGAGTGCAAGGTCAATAAGGGCACAATCAAGCACGATATCCCGATGATTGCTCATGAACAGGTACGCTTTGTCATTCTCAATCTGCTGCAATCCATCAAAGGAGAACGTATCGACGCTCTTGTCGATGATGGCAGGAAGGAACACCCCAGCGGTTATACGCTCCTGGAACTCATCATAGCTCGTCACTGTCTCCAGTTGTGATACTATATATTTGGCGTAGGCTTCCACCTGTTGTCGTTCTGCTTCTGTTTCAACAGGTCCGAGCGAGGAGAGAATCTTCAACAGTGCATCCTTATCCTTTAAGACACGTTCAATTGCTTCACGAACATCCGGCCCCCTATAGGGGGCTATGTCTTTATATTGTTCTACATTCATGGTTCAACCCTTTTGAGCTTCCAGAATTGACTTCATGTACTGGACTCGTTCCCATTTAGCAGGATCCGTCATCCTCTCCTGGGCCAACTTGCCATTGAAGTCAGAGATACTGGAGTATGCGTGTGAATCCATCCAGTCAGAGAGCTCCTTCTCAATCTTTGCTACAGAAGAGAGTCCTTGCTTTAGCAAAACGGAACACAACTGGACGGCCTTCGCTCCGGCAAGCAACTGCTTTACCACAGTGCTTCCACTGTGAATACCGGTAGCAGCACAGATATCATAGCGGACTTCATCACTCATCAGTGCAGTCCAACGGAGACTCAATGCATATTCATCCTTGCTACTTATCATCTGCGCAGGAACCAAAGCAAGTTTGTTGATATCAATATCAGGGCTATAGAAACGATTGAACAATACCACTCCATCAATGGAGAGCTCGTCAAATCGTCTGAGCATATTTGCCAGAGAGGAGAAAGCTGGACCCATTTTCAGGCTGATGGGAAGCTTGAGCTGTTTTCTGGCACTTTTCACGAGGGAGAGATACTCCTTCTCAAGTGTTGCCCCTTCCACCTCAACATCTGCAGCTACCACGTAGTGGTTCAATTCGATTGCATCAGCACCACAGGCTACAAAGCGTTTTGCATACTCAATCCAGCTACCATTCTGCTTGCAGTTAATACTGGCAATAACGGGAATATCCAACGCTTGTTTGGCATCCTCGAGCAAGGTCAGGTATGCATCGATTTGCTGTTCCATGCTTGCATGTTTCATGAATCCATAGGCATCAGCATGCGTGAGATATGCATCTGATTCATCCACAGCTGACTCACTGTCCAATTCAATCTGTTCTTCAAAGATGGATTTCAGTACCACAGCAGATAATCCTGCATCCTCACAACGTTTCAGGTTATCCAATGATGATGTAAGGGGGCTACTCCCTGCGATCAAGGGGTTTTTCAATTTCAATCCAAGATATGATGTAGACAGGTCTGCCATACTATTTCTCTCCTCAACTGGTAAGTATCATTCGTGTCATTGACACAGCATGAGGTAGTATACCATGAAAGAAAGGGTTTCTCTACAACCTGCAACTGCTTTTATCAACAACCACAGAAGAGGTTCCAGATACAGTATAGGGTGCCTTTTCAGGCACCCTACACGTGTTATGCAATACAGGAACTAGAGGATATAGGGAATTCTCAGATTATGTGATTGATAGACCACAAAGGTTTCCACCTCAGAAATCTCAGAAATCTTATCAAGTTCTGTCTTGAAGAAATCCAGAAGACTCAGCCCCTCTTCCTCACTCAGAACCAAATGGACGATCAGATCATAGCGACCAGTGACAACCGAAGCAGAGATAATCCCCCGGAGGCTGGAAAATTCTTTGGCTTTCCTCTCCAAGTCAAGGGTTTTCAGCTTCACCCCCATCATAACCACCTGTAGCCCGGGTATTACTTCCGGATTTACCAACCCGGAAATCTCCAGCACACCCTCCTCAATCAACTTATTGACGCGGGCGCGAACGGTATTTTCCGTGATGCTCAACTCTTCAGCAATAGCACTGAAAGGCTTTCTTCCATCACGCAACTGTCGGATTATCGCTTTGTTCGTTTCATCCATTTTCACTTTCATGCTATCACCCGTTTTTCCTTTCGAATTCCCTCATGAACTGAGCAAGTGCCTCAACATCCTCAACAGGAAGAGCATTGTAAATACTTGCCCTCAACCCACCAACAGAGCGGTGACCCTTAAGACCAAGCATATCTGCCTTCTTTGACTCCTCGATGAATTTTGCTTCCAGCTCCTCACTGGGAAGACGGAATACAATATTCATTCTTGAGCGATAAGCAGCATCCACAGGGCTTCGGAAGAAGGAGGAGTTATCGATGGTATCATAGATGATACTGCTCTTCTCCTGGGCACGCTTCAACATACCTTCGGTTCCACCATTTGCCTTGATCCACTCAAGGACCAGCTTCACTGCCCAGATGGAGAACACAGGAGGAGTATTGTACAACCCCTTGTTCTTGCTATGCAGCTTGTAGTCCATGTATGCAGTGAGATTGGAGTTCTGCTTCTCAAGCAGGGACTTCTTCATGATCACGAAGGTTGCACCAGCAGGTCCGAGATTCTTCTGCACACCTCCATAGATCATGGAGAACTTATCCACGGGAATGGGACGGCTGAAGATATCGCTGGACATGTCACCGATCAAGGGAACAGAGCCGGTATCAGGAAAGTCCTGCCACTCAATACCCCCGATTGTTTCATTCGAACAGAGATAGAGGTAACTGGAATCCTTGCTTGGCTTAACGGTCTTAGGGTCAGGAAGGCTGGAGTAGTTGTTCGCCTTTCCATCATAGTAGTAGTTGACCTTACCCAGTTTCTCGGCATCATCTGCGGCCTTGTTGGACCAGGTTCCGCTTCGGATATAATCGGCAACAGTGCCTGGACGCAGGAAGTTCATTGGGATCATGGTGAACTGCAAGGTTGCTCCACCACCAAGGAAATAGACATCATACTCATCGCTGATACCCAGCAACTCCCTGAAGAGACCAAGACACTGGTCATACATCTCTTCGAACATGCCGCCACGGTGACTGGCCTCGATCATGGACAATCCTTGTCCCTTGAAGTCGACCATATCTTCCTTGAGTTTCTCCAGTACCTCTACCGGCATTACCGAGGGACCTGCAAAATAATTTTTCTTCCGTTCCATCAGATTACTCCTTCCTTCTTCAATCCTTCCAGAATTTCATAGGCTTCATCGCCGATACGTGCAAGATTCTCCACACTATTTGCCCCTACATGCGGGGTAAGCGTTACACGCTCTGCCTTAAGAATGGGGTAATCCTCGGCAGGAGGATCTGTGGGCCAGACATCAGTGCAGTACCAGCTAACCGATCCATCTTCAAGCATCGATACCATTTCATCTTCCTGGACACAGCGAGCACGTCCTGTGTTGATGATGACCGGTTTCTTGGAACAATGGGAAATCAGCTTTTTGCCTACCATGCACTGGGTCTCATCAGTAAGGGGAAGGTGCAAGGAGATATAGTCAGCATCCTTTACCGCTTCCTCGGGAGTCTCTTTCATATCGGCAGCATCACTGCTCTTCACATATTTATCGTACGCTACCACGTTCATGCCGAATGCTTTTGCACGCTCAGCTACTTTACGAGCAATATTGCCAATACCGAAGAGACAGAGCGTCTTCCCGTAGAGTTCAGTTCTTTTCACGTTCTTGAGCCACTGACCACTCTTCATCCCGTTATGGTAGGTTACCAGATTACACGGGGTACTGAGCATAAGAGCAAATGCCAGCTCGGCTACTGCGATTGCTGATGATTTAGGGGTATTGCGAACCACAATGCCTTTACTCTCTGCATATGCCTTGTCGATGTTGTCTATACCAACACCTCCGCGGATGATTACCTTCAGGTTAGGTGCCTGATCGATATAGTCCTTGGTACATTTGGTCTTGCTCCGTACCAGAACAACATTCGCCTCACCAAGGCGACTCTTGTCTGTGGTGACCTCTCCGAAGGCGGTCAGTTTTCCTGCCAGCACATCATCAAAGGCGTCAGAAATGAGAATTAGCATAGTTGTAATTTCCTCTCTATAAATAGCGTGTTTTTCAGGGTTGCGTCTCCCCGTGACCTTCTACAGAGGGAATTGTACACTAGAAAACACCTTTTTGTCTAATTTATTTTACAAATTTTGACGGATAAAGAAAAATTCCCTTTAAATCTTTCCGAATAGGAAGAATTAAGGGAATTTTATAATTGATACAGAGTTTCTTTTAAGATGGTAATACTATAGCAAAACCGCCGGCTGAGCCGACGGTTTGGTGTTTTAGTAGTTCTTTGAGCCGTGCAGTTTCCGCACCTTCTTCATCTGCTTGCGTGCAAGCGCTTTCTTCTTCCTGTTGAGGATGGTGGAGGGCTTCTCAAAGTACTCCCGCTTTTTCCATTCGCGGATAATCCCCTCTTTCTCAACCATGCGCTTAAAACGCTTGATAGACTTCTCAAGAGGTTCATTGTCATCTACTTTTACAAATGCCATATATAAAATCACCCCCCTTCCCTATTACTGGGTTCAACTTGACGTGTTGTAGATTGCAATAAATTCTCACTGCATGTCAAGTACACCCAAGAGATTATTCCGCTCTCTTCAGGTCCATGATGGTCAGTTGCAGGCTTTCCTGGTTGCGGAAGTAGTTCCGTCCCAAACGGAACGCCACATTGACTCGGTCTCCCTTGTCAAAATCCTTACCTACACGATCTCCCGCACGCCAGAATAATGCCGGCCACTTATACTCACCGAAGGCAAGGGTCAGCTTGACATGTTGGACACTACCACCCTTGTTGTTCATGAACTGAATATCTTCAATTTGTGCTCCTTCCATCATCAACACCAGTGGAGGGTTCTTCTCCCCGTAGGGCTCAAAGAACTCCACCACCTTGATGATACCAGGGGTCATATAGGTATCGGGTAGTGTTACATCGATGACAAGCTCATCCTCCGCATCATCAATCATGCAATCCATCGTATCTATCTCATCAGCAACACGCTTCTTGAATTCAGCAAGGTGCTCAACATCCATGGAAAAACCACCGGCACAGGTATGTCCTCCGAAGTCCAGGAAGAGATCACTGAAACGAGAGAGGAACTCCCTTGCATCAAAGTTCTCAGGGCTTCTCATGGAAGCAGAGACCCTGCTCTCATCCACAGTTGCCAGGACAATGGCAGGAGCGTTGTACTGTCTCAGCAATCGGCTTGCCATCAGACCGGTAATTCCCCGAGAGAGCGTACTATCCTCTACAACGACAAGCTTGCTTCCCGATTCTTCAAAGCTCTCTTGGGCACTTTCCTTCATCCGGTCCCACGCATCTTCACCAAGCTTCTGTCGTTCCTTGTTCAGCTTGATCAACTCCCCTGCCAAGGACTCTGCCTCATACAGGTCTCCTGCGAGCAACATTTCCAAGGCTACCGTCGGTTTCCCCATACGCCCGGAGGCATTGATTACTGGACTGATCTGCCAGGAGATATCACTGGTTGAAAGCTGCTTCCCCATCAGGTTCTGCATGGAGAATAATGGAAGCAGACTCTGCCTACGCCCTTGCGCGAGCACCTTGAGGCCACGTTTTACCAGGATTCGGTTCTCGTTTTCCATTGGCATCAAGTCGGCAACCGTACCAATGGCAACCAGATCGAGCACTGATTCATACTCAGCATCGAGGGAAGGATACCGCTTCATGCAATAGGCAATGAACAAGGTATACAGAACCTGTAGCTCATCCTTCCCATGGGGGGAATAGCGTACTGCCCTGCTGATATTGGATAGGGCAAATAAGCCCTTCCCCTTCACCACGGGAAGGACCGCTTCCATTTCGCTGCGCATATCAACAAGATGAATATCAATCTTCTTGCCGAAGGCTTGCCTCAGCTGGGCAAGCTCAGCGGCTGCATCAACCACCAAGATAGGGAGCCCTGCAGAGAGAAACTCCAGTGCCTTGCTCTTGCTTACATCGATAAGACCTGGATTGATCTCCTCGATGACACGATCAACAACCAAAAGGTTTTCAATCCTCACAGCCTGGATAATAACCGTATCATGACCGGGCTGTGCATGAAGCAGAATGCACTCCTCCCGATAAAAATCAGTTTTACTGAATCTCAGTGCCCAAATCACCTTGGCCACAACTCCGCATCCGGCAAGATGCTCGAAGGGATACCCGCAACCGGGAACCTTTGGGTCGATGATGGCAAGGGCAGGTGGTAAGCTGTCTCCACTGATATGGTGATCAAGGACAATCGTATCGATACCAAGGCTGTGTGCATAGGCAATCTCGTCAAAGTTCGAGATACCACAGTCAACGGTGATGATCAGGGTTACGTTCTGGGAAGCGACCAGGTCAACGCCCTCCATGGTGAGGCCGTACGGCTCATCGCCATCGGGAAGTTTATAGCTGACTTCCAGTGACAGGGATCGTAGTTCCTGTACCAACAAGGCAGTACTCGTAATTCCATCTACATCACGGTCCCCGAACACGCAGACCTTCTCACCTTCTGTAATTGCTTCATTGATGCGATCCACTACCTCTTCCATATCATCGAAGAGAAATGGGTTATGAAGATAGGAGAGTTCACTCTCCAGGTAAAATTTGATCTGTTCTCGACTGGTTAAGCCTCTTCTTGCAAGTATTGAGGAACTGATGACATCCAAACCGTACTGTTCATGCAGACGGCGGATGTCCTGGGACGAAACGGGAGATTTTTTCCAAACCATATATAACAACCTTTCACATAAGTATACACATTTAGAGACTCGTCGCCTCCCACAAAATGGGAGAAGAGAGTGTTTTCAGCATCCGCTGTCCGATCATCTGCGCATATCGTAACAGATACCGCTTGATCCTCAGTGTGGCAACAGCGCTGAGAGGAACCTGAAGACTTTGCTCGAAGTCCATGGAAGAGGTCACCTCAAGATATCTGCGGGCTCCAGGAGGGAGCAAGAGATCTGCATCAAGACTGGCACATGCTTCACAGCAGTGGGCAAGCAAAGTCGTGGAAAAGCTCACGATCTCGTCCCTCTCATAGGGTCGGTCACAGAGAGGACATCGAGAATAGTCTGCACGTAACCCAACCAGTTCACTCAATTGATGCACGAACTGGATAATGACCAGGTCAGTCTTCTCCGGTATACAGCTCAGATGGTCCAGTGCTTGGGAAAGTAATCGATATTCATCGGTGCTCTCCCCACCATGCACCTGCAGAAGCAGTTCACAGAAAAACAAGGCAGCATAGGTCGGATGCAAGGACTCCCTGAGTTCATCATGGGTAGCAAGCACCGTAACATCCTTGAGTGTATAATCCTTCTTGACCGGGTTGTAGTACAAAAAGAACTGCCCATCGGTAAATACTTCGGCCTTGACCGACTTGAGAGACTTCTGGGCTCCATAGCTCAACACATCGATAATGCCAAAGTCCACCGTGAGCAACTTCAGCCGCCTGTTCAGTTGGCCGTACCGTTGACTATGCAGTACGATGGCCAAAGACGATACGTTACGCTCCATGGACCCTCCACCGCCAAGAGTAGATTGAACAGGGTAAAAAATCAACTGGTTGGAAGAGCGGTCACTCTGTGCTATATTTGTCGAGTGAAACGAATCATCCTCATCCTTATACTCCTGGCATTGCTCTCTCCTCTTATGGCTTTGAGCATTCATCCAAGAGAAATCGAGCAGCCCTTTGACAGTGTCAAGGAGCTGTCTGTTGTCGATTTTTCCCGGGAACTTGCACCAAACCAAGAAGCTTGGATCGACCAGACAAAGATTCATCTACTCACCGTTGGTCCTGGAGACCCTTTGTATGCCTGGTTCGGGCATAGCGCACTGGTCATATCACAGCCTTCAGGGGGAAAGGTTATGTATGATTGGGGCATCTTTGATCCTGACCAACCGCACTTCTATCTGAATTTTGCAATGGGGAGAATGTACTACTATGTTGTGGCAAGCGAGGCTACCTGGAGAATCCAGGATGCAATTGATGAGATAAGAGATGTCAAGCTGATCGAACTCTCCTTCCCCAAGGAAGCAAAGTTTGCCCTCATCTCCTTCTTGCAGAAAAACATCCAGAGTGAGTATTCAACCTACCTCTACCATTTTTATGATGATAACTGTTCCACTCGTATCCGTGATATCATCAATGCAGCAACCGGGGGAGATTTCCAGAGGTGGGCCGAGAGTGAATCAGCGCAGACCACACTGAGAAATTCAGCAATGCAGAATATGATCCATAGCCCTTTGATCTTTTGGGCCCTCGATTTCTTGCAAGGTAAGAATATTGATAAGAAATTGAATCGCTACGATGAGATGTACCTGCCCGAGGCACTCCATCAGTCGGTACTTGACTTCACCTACAGTGATGGTACGAAGCTTGCCAAATCTGAGGATATCCTGCAGGACACAAAACAGCTGGGAGTGAGATTCACGGTACCTGAAGAGCAAGTGAACTATGACTGGGCATATGGACTCAGCGGCCTTGTAATTGGGGTGTTTCTCTTGGTAGTCGGAAGAAAGCATCCCAGGTTAAAAGGATTGCTGATATCACTTATACTTCTGGTCTTGGCAGTCTTGGGTTCACTGCTGCTCTTCATGATGAGTTTCTCTGATATGGATATGACCTACTACAACTTGAACATTATCTTTGTCAATCCACTGCTTTTCATACCTGCCTTTACCCTGCTCATTCAAAAAAAAGAGACCTCAAGGATACTCTCCTTTTCGGTCTTGGTTATGGTGATTCTCTTGCTGGGAAGGCTCATCCTTCCCGGACTCTTCGTACAGGATAATCTGAGAATCATCCTCCTGTTGCTACCAGCCTTTTACTCAGGGTCGACTTTTCAGGGCAGACGAAACAGTATAAAGCGGTAATTCCATAAGATTGATCCTCTTTGCAACCAGATTGGCAGGGAATGCCTTGATCTGCCTATTGAAGTAATCTGCATGCAGATTATATTCTGCAATCGAATCAACTAATTGCCCCTCGATCTCATACATCTTCTCAAAATAGGGCCCATATGTATTGTATGAGGGGTCAGCATAGAGTTTCTTTTGCAATACGGCCAGCACGTCCTCCATTTCACGGTACAAATCACTCTGTCTCTCGACTGTATGAGCAGTCTCAAAGGCAGATACTACCTTTTGCAGAGTGTTTGAATCCTCAAGCAACGAGGCAAGCGTTGCCGCATACCTGAAACGCTCAGAAATCTGCGTTTCCACCCTCTCTCTGGAAAGGGAGGCTTGTCTCTGATACCCTTCCAGTCGCCTGACATTGTTGCTGTCTATTCCCAATATTGCGAGGACCAAAAGAAACACAACAACCGCAATGCTGATTACAGCACTGCGGCGGTCCTTGAAATAGGGCTTTTTATTGGACAATCTTGGTTCCCTTACCCTCGTAGAGGGCACCATAGAGATGCTCGGGGTCTGTGATGAGCCCCTCATTACCAGTAGAACGTACAAAATCCACAATTGCCTGCACCTTGGGAAGCATACTTCCTGGAGCAAAATGCCCTTCACTGATGTACTGCTCTGCTTCCTTTACAGAAATGGTATCGAGCGTCTTCTGGTCAGGTTTTCCAAAGTTCAAACACACTTTTTCAACAGCAGTAGAGATGACAAACAAATCGGCCTTCAATTCCTTGGCCATCAGGGCTGCTGCCAAATCCTTGTCGATGACTGCCTCACGTCCGGTAAGATACCCCTCTTCATCTCGAACGACAGGGATACCACCACCACCGCCAGCGATAACTATGATGCGGTTCTCCAGCATGGTTCGAATCGTATCGATTTCCACGATGGCTTTTGGCTTGGGGCTTGCGACAACACGTCTATACCCACGACCTGCATCTTCTGTACACATCCATCCATCCTTATCCATATGGTATTGTGCATCTTCCTTACTCATGAAGGAACCAATTGGCTTGGTCGGTTTCTGAAATGACGGATCATCATCAGCCACCTCTACCTGGGTAACCACTGTAGCAACCTGTGGATTGAGTTGAATGCGATTGAACTCATTCTTCAATGCCATCTGTAATTGATAACCGATTGCTCCTTGTGTATCTGCTACACAGCTATCCAGGGGAACAGTGTGCAAGATGGAGCGGGAGAATTCGGCACGAAGCAGGATATAGCCTACCTGTGGTCCATTTCCGTGTGCTATAACCACACGATGGCCTGCCTTAACCAATTTTGCAATATGAGCAGCAGTTTTTCGTGCTGCCTCATACTGGGCAGAAACGGTAACATGCTTTGGGTCTTCGATCAGGGAATTTCCCCCGATGGCAATGACAATTAATTTACTATCCATATTCAATCCTTCCTTACTAATGCAGAACTAACGTTCAATTCTAATCATAGCATGACTGCAACAAATTGCAACAAATTATTTATCAACCTTCTTAAGATTGTTAATGAAACACAATCACCTGATATTTAACACATACTAAAAAGTGTAAGAATTTTATTGACATCACATGTATCCATGGTATTCTAGTGGTATACCAATGGGATACAGAAGGTGGATTACCGATGACCAAGGAAGAAGTCTTTGAAGATATACAACGCCGCATTCTCAATGAAGAGTTTCTACCGGGTACATGGCTGGTTGAACGTGATTTGGTGCAAACTTACGGATTTTCAAGGACTCCAATTAGAGAAATAATGAATAGATTGGTGATGCTTGGGTTGCTTGAAGTACAGAATAATAGAGGTTACCAAATCCGAGAATTTTCATTTCAAGATGTAGTTGAAATCTTTAATGCTCGTCGCTCAATTGAGGGGTCTTGTGCTCGTTTTGCTTGTTACTCCAACCGAAAAGATATCCCCAAACGAATTGAAGATCTTAGAAATAAACTTCTTGATCTGGATATCAGACAAGATGGTGGTTTAAAAGCAACTGACTTAGGTGATCAAGTTCATGGGCTACTCATCGAGCTTGCAGATAATAGGTACCTAAAGGAATTCTCTTCAAAACTCTCTGCATTGATGAAGCTGACCCGAAATCTTACCAAGCATCAACCCACTATTGAGGAGCATTCAAGGGTAGCTCACCTCGAAATATTAGATGCACTTGAGAAGAAGGACGCAACTCGTTGTGAAGCATTAATGGATGCTCACCTTAGCGAAACATGTAAGGCGCTTGCAAATAATTACGTTTCGACCTTGACCACCTATAACTAGAAATCTGTCGCTACGAACCTTGTTAAGGTTCAGTAAATACAAGTGGAGGAATCCTATGAAGAAACGATTGCTAATTGGAATTATGTTGGTTGCATTACTGATGCCTATCATGGCACAAGGTGCAGCAGAGCAGAAGGGTGACCAAGAATATTTGCTGAGATTTGGCCACGTACTGACACCGGAAGATACTTTTCACAAACAGTATCTCGAATGGGCAAAGGCTGTCTCTGAAAGGACTGACGGAAAGCTCAAGATTGAAGTCTACCCCAGCGCTCAGCTTGGTGTAGAAGAAGATGTTCTTGAACAGATCAGACTTGGCTCAAATGTTGGTTGGCAGACTGACCCCGCTCGTCTTGGCAACTATGTAAAGGAATGGGGAATTCTGTACATGCCGTTCTTCCTCTCTGGCATCGATGATGTCGAACAACTTCTTGACTCTAAAGTAATTCAAGGTTGGGTAGATGAACTTGAGGAAAAACACCAGATTAAAGTTGTTTCTTATGCTTGGGTTCAGGGATTTAGAAACGTATTCACCAATAAGCCAGGAAAGAGCCCTTCCGAACTTCGTAACAGTTTGATTCGTACAGCTAATGCACCAGCATGGTTGGCTACTGTTAACTCGTTGGGAAGCAAGGCAGTCGCACTCGCTTATGGTGAGTTGTACAATGGCATCCAGACCAAGGTTGTGGATGGTTGTGAACTTCCTTATGCCGCTGCAAAGCAGCTGAAAGTATACGAAGTGGCTGACTATATTGTCGAAACTCAGCATATCTTCCAGCTTAATGTCATGGTTGTTAGTTCTGCTTGGTTCAACAAGTTGCCTGCTGACTATCAAGCAATCTTGATTGAGGAATGTAATAATGCTGGTTTGGATGCATCCAACATTCTTCTTCAGAATGCTGAGGCAGACCGCCAGTTCATGATTGATCAGGGTATGACCTATATCCCTCATAGTGATCTTGATGTTGAAGCTTTCATCGAATCTGGAGAAAAAGCATATGAATCTCTTGGTTTGGCAGAAGCAAAAGCAGCTGTCTACGCTGAACTCGGGAAATAAGTAACGCTCGTGTATCATGGCCTGCAATCCATATGTGGTTGCAGGCCTATATACCAAGTTGAGAGGAACATAATGAAACGCTTAGCAAAGGCATACGAAAAATTTTGTGCAATTGAGCTTGCTTTCGGGGCAGTCTTACTTATATCGACTGTCTTCATGCTCACATTGGCTGCAATTTTAAGGACTATTGGATTTCCCATCAACTGGGGATTGGACGTAGCATTACTGATGTTTACTTGGTCTGTCTATGTAGGTGCAGACACAGCTTTGAGAGATGATAAAATGGTTAATGTTGAGATCTTTCAACAAAAAATCAGTCCAAAAGCCCAAAAGGTTTTAAAGCTTTTCATCTACTCACTGATTCTCATTTTTCTCATTCTCATGGTCTACTATGGGTTCAAACTTGCCTACTCATCCAGGAATCGTACATTCCAAGGAATTCCTTTTATGAGTTACACGTGGGCAACATTGAGTATTCCCATACCTTGTTTTTTCATGATAATCACGACCGTCTTAAAAATGAAAGCACTCGTAAGAGAGAATTCATCTGCTGCGCAAAGCGTACAGAATGAAAAACAATAAGTGAGGAAGCCATGATCTTGGTACTGATTATATTCTTATTTTTCTTACTCGTAGGGGTACCTGTTGGGTTTTCTCTTGGCATTGCTGGTCTATTTTATTTCTTCCAGCATCCAGAACTCCCCTTCGCTACCATCGTTCAATTGCCAATTTCACAAACACAAAGTGTTACTCTATTAGCAGTTCCACTTTTTATTTTTGCTGGAAGCCTCATGAATAGTAGTGGTATTACCAGCCGACTCATTAAACTTTCCATGCAAGTTGCCGGACATATGCGTGGAGGTATGGCCCAGGTAAGTGTCGTTCTCAGTACATTCATGGGTGGATGTTCTGGGTCGTCCAATGCAGACGCTGCTATGGAAGCACGTATTCTAGGACCTGAGATGCTCTCACAGAAATATCCACGTGGATATACTGCAGTTGTTATTGGTTTTACCAGTCTGATTACATCCACAATTCCTCCAGGGGTTGGTATGATTCTCTACGGGACAGTAGGAGAAGTATCTATTGGACGTCTATTTACAGCTGGTATCATGAGTGGATTAATTATGATGACAGCTATGATGCTCACGGTAGCAATTACTGCCAGAATTCGTAAATTTCCTCGTGCTCGTGAAAAACGCGCATCACTCAAAGAAATAGCATCATCATTGAAAGAGACTATTTGGGCTTTGATCTTCCCAATCGTTCTGATCGGTAGCCTTAGACTTGGCCTATTTACACCTTCTGAAGTCGGTGCATTTGCTTGTGTTTACGCAATAATCATTGGCTTTTTCGTGTATAAGGAAATGACACTTGCATCGCTGATAGAAACCTTGAAGGAAGCAATTCGCGATATCGGGGCAATCATGTTTATGATATCCATGAGTGCAATCTTTGCATACGGGATACCAATGGATCAGATCCCGCAAAAACTGACAACTTTCATAACCAGTTTTACTTCCAGCCAGTTTGTGGTCATGGGAATTGTTTTTGTATTGTATGTAATTTTTGGTATGTTTATGGATGGTTCAATAGTTATTCTCTTGCTTACTCCCATCTTGATGCCAATCGTTCGTACAATCGGCATTGATCCAGTTCTTTTTGGAGTCATCACCAGCATAATTGTAACAATGGGTATCCTGACCCCTCCGGTAGGAATAGCAATGTATATTGTAAACGGAATACTAGATGTAAAAATGTCTGAATATATGAAAGAAAGTATCCCGTTCTTTATCGTAGTTATTCTTGTTGGGATCCTTCTTCTAGCAATTCCGGATGTTATTCTTTTCTTACCCAACTTAGTATATGGCACATAAAGCATTATTAGAGGAGCAAAAATATGAAATATAAACCACTTGGAAATACAGGAATAGACATTTCCATGATCTCAATGGGAGGTCATGAATATCTTCCAAACCATAAATCCAGAGGATTCAATGAAGATTTTGAGAAAGCAATTACACCTGGGTATATCTTTCCAGGGTTTGGAGGTGAGAATCGCAAAAAAATCCTTTCTTCTGCATATGAGTTAGGTATTAATTTCTATGACGTGACACATGATTCAGAAAAGGAAGCTTTAGGCCGTAATCTACAAGAGCTGCCACCACCCTTTCCTGTGTACATACAAACACGTCCAGAAGGCTTTTGCTATACATATGATGAAAACAACAAGAAGATGGCAGATTACGCAACCTTGAAAGCTGAAGCAGAGAGAATCCTCAAGCTCTTGCAAAGAGACACAATCGATTTCTTTAATCTTGCATTTATGAAGAGTGCTCTTGAGAATGATGATGAATATTTGCACAAAATTTCTTACAACGTATCACAGCTAAAAAAAGAAGGGCTTATTCGTTATGCGTGTGCTGATACATTCAGTGGCGAAAGCACATATCTAAAACAGATAGCAACAGGATCCTTTGACGTAGTTTATATCAATTTTAATTTTGCAGATCATCAAGCAACAAAAAAGGTTCTTAAAGAGGCAGCAAAGGCAAACATGGGTGTGGTCGCACGAGAGGCTTTTATGAAGGGAGCCCTTTTCGAAATGGCAAAAGAAGCCAATATTGATGATAAAACGCTTCTTGCTCATGCAGCAATGAAATGGGTATTCTCATTTGATGAAGTGACAACAATAGTATACGGTACTGGGAAAGTCTCTCACCTCGAAGACTCTGTCTCAATATTGGATAACCTCTCAATGAGTGAAGATGAGTTGGATCTTATACATAGGATAAAGGACACATCTTTATTCAAAGAATATGAATCGGCAAAAAATAAAGAATTCTTGCAATAAACCACGGAGAAGGAGTTTCATATGAGTTTTAAGGCAAATGGAATCATTGCCGCTATGATTACACCGTTGACTGACACACTACAAGTCAACGAGAAAGGATTAAGACGTTTAGTAAACTATCTTATCGACGGTGGCGTACATGGCTTGTTCGTTGTAGGTACATCTGGCGAGTTTTATGGCTTCTCTCCTGAACAGAGAAAAGAAGCATTCCAAATTTGTATAGATGAGGCTAGAGGTAGAGTACCTGTATATGCAGGAGTAAATGGAATTACTACAAAAGAAGCCGTTGAATATGCGCAAATGGCTGAAGAAGTTAAAGCTGATGCAATCAGTGTATTAACACCTATGTTTGTAAGTGTAACGCAGGGAGAACTCTACAATCACTACGCAAGTATAGCTTCTTCCACAAATCTTCCCATGTTGCTCTATAACAATGTTGGAAAGACAAATGTCAATATTGCAGTTGAAACTGCCACAAAGTTATCCGAAATTTCAAATATTGTAGGAATTAAGGATAGCAGCGGTGATTTTACCCTTACAAGTGAATATATCCGTAACACCCGTGAGAATAAAGACCAATTCTCTGTTCTTAGTGGAAGAGATACGCTTATCCATGCATGTCTTGCATACGGTGGTCATGGTGCAATTACAGCTTGTGCAAACATTGCCCCAAGGTTGATGGCAGATATCTATGATAAATATGTGGCTGGAGACATTGAAGGTTCTCTGGAGGCTCAATATAAAATTGCTCCAATTCGAATGGCTTTCAGTCTTGGATCGTACCCTACTATCCTAAAAGAAAGTCTTGAACTGCTAGGAATTGATGCAGGACCTTGTTTTGCTCCTGTAGGGCCTATGAACCAAGAAAACAAGGTCGTTCTTAAAAACATCTTGGCAGATGCCGGACTGCTGGCATAGGAGGTATTTATGAAAAAACTACTCTGCCCTTCTATCATGAATTTGGACACAGAAAATCTTAAGGAAGAAGTACTCCGTCTTGATAAAGCTGGAGTAGACATTTTTCATCTTGACTTAATGGATGGCGATTTTGTACCAAATTTTGGAATGAGTCTTGCAGAAATGGCTGTGGTTAGGCGCCATACCAACAAGCTTCTTGATGTACATATGATGGTAAAAGATCCCATTCGATATATTCAACTCATGGCCGACACGGGAATAGATATCATATATATTCACCCAGAAGCTGACCCACAGCCCGCCCTTACCCTGCAAAGAATCAAGGATCTTGGGAAGAAAGCAGGAGTTGTGATTAATCCAGGCACTTCACTTGAATCAATCAGAGCGTTATACCCTCTCATTGATTATCTTATGCTGATGACTGTCAATCCGGGTTTTTGCGGCCAACTCTTTTTGCCTTGGCTGGAAAATAAAATTGAGCAAGCAGTAAAAGAACGTGAGCCATGGGGATTCCCAATTGTTATCGACGGTGGCGTTGACAAGCATATTATGAGCAGATTAAGCGCAAAAGGAGTCGAAGGATATGTTCTTGGTCGTCTCATTTTGTTTGACCAGGAGGAGACAGACTATACCAAACTCATCTCTTGGATGAGAACGATATAGGACTAATAGTAAATGTTGTTCGGGCTACAGGTTTGTAGCCCATTTTATTCTTTCACTAGTATGGAGCAATTAGTATGGGCCAAAAAGATATTCTCGTTATTAGTGCACACGCTGCAGATTATTGTACAAGAGCTGGCGGAACATTAATCACATATGCTAATATGGGTTATTCAATACACATCATCGCTTTAACGTGCGGTACCCATGGCGAGTCTGCAGGATATTGGAAGACAAATCCAACTGGTACGTATGAAGAATGTGCATCTATTCGGAAACAAGAATCAACAGAGGCTGCCAAGAAAATTGGTGCTACGATTGAATTTCTTGATTGGGATGACTACCCGCTAACTATTGATGCAACGCGTACTCGATTCTTAATCTCTCGTATTCTGGAAATTAGACCAGAAATCATCTTCACTCACTTTACAACTGACCCAACCAATCCAGACCATGCTATAACCGGAAACGCAGTAGTTATGGCATGCAACAGTGCGTCTCAACTAGGTGCCTTACCAGATACAAAAGCACAATACTATCCCAATATTTATTTCTTCGAACCAACAGTCCCTATGAGTGAATTCAATCAATTTTCTCCAGATTTTTATATTGATGTGAGCAGCGTACATGAAGAAAAAATTGAAGCAATTAAACAATTTGCATGCCAACCCCAGCTAAAGGATTTTTATATTCATTTCGCGCGTCATCGAGCATTTCAAGCTAGGGTATGGACCAAACTTGACATAGAATACGCCGAAGGATTCAAACGATTCTCTCCATATGTAGGTACACAATTACCAATTTCAGAAAGAAAATAGGAAAATGAGTTCTCTTTATGAGCTAGAGCGATTCTAGCTCATAGAGTAATTAATCCATGAGATAACCACCGTTGATGTTAATAGTCTCCCCAGTAATGAAAGGAGCTTCATCAGTTGCGAGGAAAAGTGCCGTCATGGCAACCTCATCAACACTCCCCATTCTTCCCATAGGTATCGAAGAAACTACCTGTTTACGCTTATCCTCCGACCATTGTCCGCTCATTTCTGTTACTATTGCATGAGGAGCAATAGCATTTACACGGATAGCATGACAAGCCAATTGACGAGCCAAGGATCTAGTCAAGGTTGTGAGGGCTCCTTTTGAAGTTCCATAGACAGGAGCAGCTGTGATATCACCACATTTTGCTGCAACTGAGGACATATTGATGATATTTCCTTTCCCATTCTCAATAAAATGTGGAATAATCGCTTTGCAGCAATAAAACGCCGCATTCAGATTCACATCCATGACCTCTTTCCATTGTTCCATGGTCATCTCAAGTACATTACCACGGGCAATTGTTGCTGCGTTATTAACCAGAATATCTATTGTGCCAAACTTTTCAATCACGGTATTAATCGCCTGATTGACCTGATCATAATCTGTGATATCGGTTCTGATGGCTATTACTGAATAGCCCAAGGATTGTAATTCCTGTACGAATTCATCTACATCTCTACGTACAAGCAGAGCAATTCTTGCGCCTTCTGCCGCAAATTGATATGTCATTGCCTTCCCTATACCTCTCGTACCCCCAGTGATCAGAACGGTTTTATTTGTCAAACGCATCATATTTTCTCCCTTTTTATCTCTGTATAACAAAAATTACGCTGAATCACAATGCAATATATCCGGATAGCATTTGACCCATATCCAATCTTTCAGATACACTTGCGCAAAGTTAAGTGAGGAACCCATGGAAACACAGACAACAGCATTGGACAAAAAAGAGTTCTTTCTCTTTGCCCTGTACATCACAGGAATGATCGTAGTTAACACCGTTGGAAGCAAGATTATCAGCCTGTTTGGCGTACGTGTATCGGTAGGAATCTTTTTCATGCCTGTGCTCTTCTTGGTTACCGATATTGTAGGAGAGGTAAAAGGTCACCAGCATGCCTCAATCTTCGTGAGGTACTCCATCTTCATGTTGGTTATCCTATTTGTGGTTACAGGCTTGTTTGTCCAGATCAAACCACATGAGACATGGGACCTACAGACGCAGTATCAACAAATTTTTGGTATGAGTATGCGTATGAGCCTGGCAAGCCTTATCAGCTTTGCCATCAGCCAGACAATTGACATCTCAATCTTCCTACAATTCAAAAAACTGAATAAGGGAAAGATGCTCTGGCTCAGGAACAATCTCAGTACAATGACCAGCCAGTTCATTGATACCGTTATCTTTATGTTCATTGCCTTCTACCAGCTCACACCCAAGTTTACAGCCGCTTATGTGTTCTCCCTGATCATCCCCTATTGGCTCTTTAAGGTACTCTTTGCTCTTATCGACACCCCTCTCTGTTATCTTGGGGTAAAATGGATGGCAAAACAGAAGTAGTGACTTTCCTTTGGGAAAAAGATTGAGTACCTTTGGTTCAGACGAGTTGCACACTTGTCTGAACGTATTTGTAATATTGGAGGCGCTATGTCTGAACAGGAACTGATGCCGATTGAGCAACTGCTTCCCAATAACCTATTCATACTCCCGGTTACTGGTAATCCGGTTTTCCCAGGACTATTCACCCCGTTGATGATCACAGACAACCAAGATGTCGAAATCGTCAACCAGGCTATAAAGCACGGTGGCTTCCTTGGACTTCTGCTTGTCAAAGAAGACAATGACGAAGAAGAGTACTCAGAGAAAAATCTCTATACGATAGGGACCGTTGCCAAAATCGTTAAGAAAATCAAACTCCCCGATGGAGGAATCAGTATCTTCATCTCAACGCTGAAGCGTTTTGAGACCAAACAGTACTATCCCAGCGGTCCGTATCTGGTCGCAGAGGTTCAGTACCTTGAGGATATCGAAGATGAGCAGGAAGAGCTCCGTGCATGGACTCGTCTCTTGCTTACGGAAATGAAACAACTGACCAAGAACAACCAACTCTTCAGTGAAGAGATGCGGCTTAACATGGTCAATATCGACCATCCAGGAAAATTGGCGGATTTTATTGCCAGTATCCTGAATGTAGAGAGGAAACAACAACAGGAAATTCTCGAGACCCTGGTGGTACGGCGACGTATCGAAAAAGTTTTGGTATTTATCAAGAACGAGCAAAATATCGCCCAAGTCCAGGCCAAGATCCAGGCAAGGGTGAACCAGAAGATTGAGAAGAACCAACGGGATTATTTCCTCCGTGAGGAGCTGAAGTCCATCCAACAGGAATTGGGACTCTCCACAAACCCCAAGACCGAGCTAATCAACCGATTGAAGACAAAATTCAAGAACCTTCCCCTATCCGAAGAGGCGAAGGAGACCGTTGACCGTGAAATGGGGCGACTTGAAGGAATGGATCCCTCCAGTCCTGAGTATTCACTCACCAGGACCTACCTGGAGATTATAAGTGACCTTCCCTGGAAGGAACCAAAACCTGAGAACTTCAGCATTGAAAGTGCCAGGAAAATCCTTGAGCGTGACCATTACGGCATGAAGGACGTAAAGGATCGTATCCTTGAGTTCCTCGCTGTTAGAAAGAAAAAACAGGACACCAAGGGTTCAATCATCTGTCTTGTTGGCCCTCCAGGAGTCGGTAAGACCAGTGTGGGAGTTTCCATCGCCAGATCTCTGAAAAAGGAATATTTCCGTTTTTCAGTCGGTGGTATGAATGACGAGAGTGAGATCAAGGGACACAGAAGAACCTATATCGGTGCCATGCCCGGTAAGATCATCCAAGGCCTAAGAATCACCAAGAGTAAGAACCCCGTTTTCTTGATCGATGAGATCGACAAGATGGGTGTCTCCTATCAGGGTGATCCTGCAAGTGCGCTGCTTGAGGTGCTTGACCCGGAGCAGAATAATACATTCAGGGACACATACCTGGATATTCCTTTCGATGTCAGTGAAGTACTGTTCATTGTTACAGCCAATACCCTGGAGACGATACCCCGTCCCCTGCTTGACCGTATGGAAATCATCCAGCTTGCTGGATACACCAGTGACGAGAAACTGGCCATAGGAAAGAAGTACCTGGTACCAAAATCCTTGGAGAAACATGGATTGAGCAAAAGTGAGATTCGATATCCATCAAAGATTCTCAGAAAGATTGCTGATGAGTATGCACGAGAGGCAGGGGTCAGAAACTTCGAGAAGTCCCTGCATAAGATCAACCGAAAGGTTGCGCTTATGCTTACGGAGAATCCTGAAGAGAAACTCCCTGTGACCATAAACGAGAAATTGTTGTATGAGCTGCTTGGCCAACCTATCTTTGTTGAGGATGAAATACTCAAGGCAGACAGACCAGGAATGGCTATCGGCCTCGCTTGGACCAGTATGGGTGGGGATACCCTGATCATCGAAGCACAGAATACCCCCGGCAAGGGAGAGATAAAACTCACCGGCCAACTTGGGGAAGTCATGCAGGAATCAGTCAGCCTTGCCTATACCTGGGTGAAAGCCCATGCCCTGGAGAGAAAGATCGATCCCAGCTGGTTTGAGCATAACTCGATCCATCTTCATGTACCGGAGGGAGCCACCCCGAAAGATGGCCCATCGGCTGGTATTACCATGACTGTTGCGCTCTACTCCTTGGTGACAAACCAAGTCATTGCCCCTGATCTGGCCATGACCGGTGAATTGAGCCTGAAGGGAAAAGTAATGCCGATTGGAGGATTGAAGGAGAAGGTCCTCGCTGCAAGACGAAACAAGATCAAGGACATCATCATCCCACAGTTCAACAAGCGTGATCTGGACAAACTGGATGAACAGGTGACCCAAGGTGTCAACTTCCATCTTGTAGGAAGCATTGAAGAAGTGCTGGCACTCGCTTTCCCTGATGATGAAAAGCGAGAAGCCATGCAGCCAATCCTCATGCCCTCAAGCTCCAGCGATGCAGAGACGATCAGCAAGGCAGTAGCCCTTGCCGTGAGGGAGGCATTGCGTGAGCGTTGAGTTACTGAGTCCTGCAGGTAACCTAGAAAAGCTGCGTCTTGCATTTGAATATGGTGCGGACGCAGCATACATGGGACTGAGTGACTTCTCCTTGCGTGCCAATGCCAAGAACTTCAGTGAAAAAGACTTACAGGAGGTTTCCCGTTTGAAACAATCAAGCGGGAAACGCTTGTATGGCACGCTGAACATGATTTTTGATGAGCAAAAGCTCTCCTCATTGCAGGAACAGATGGGGATCATCAAATCCTGGCCCTTCGATGCATTCATCATCAGCGACTTGGGACTTGTTCCCATCCTGCAAGATGCACTGGGAGATGACGTTGAACTTCACCTCTCAACACAGGCCAGCTGTACCAATTCCAGTAGTGCCTCCATGTACAGAAATATGGGATTCTCCCGTGTAATACTGGGCAGGGAAACACCTCTGGATGACATCAAACGGATCAAGGATGCAAATCCCGACCTTCAGCTGGAAGTATTCGTCCATGGGGCTATGTGCATGGCCTACTCCGGCCGATGCCTGCTCTCCAGCCATCTTGCTGGCAGAAGTGCTAACCAGGGGGATTGCAGTCATACCTGTAGGTGGAACTACCGTCTGGCAACCACAGATGCAATCGAGGATGTCCTGAGAAGTGGAGCATTGGCCTTGGAAGAAGAGCAACGAAGTGGTGTCTACTACCCTATCTCTGAACAGGATGGGTATACCACCATACTCTCCAGCAAGGACCTATGCATGATAGACCACTTGGGAGAACTCGTTGACGCCGGTGTGGATTCCTTGAAGATTGAAGGCAGGATGAAGAGCAGCTACTACGTGGCTGTGGTAACCAGGGCATATAGAAAAGCACTCGATAGCCTGAAAACCGGCGATGAGAGCTGGAAGGAATACCGGGAGGACTTGTTCAATATCAGCCATCGTGAGTACTCCACAGGATTTTTCTTTGGTCACGGACCGGTAGATCCTGTGATGGGTGAGTCAATCGACAAGAGTACAGAGAAAGGATATGAGAGAAACTATCTCTTCTGTGGGTTTGTCGGTGAGAAGGTAGCTGATGGTATCTACACATTGGACCTGAAGAACCAGATCAAGGACACCATGAAGATAGAGTATATTTCCAAGGATGTACCGAAGATTGAGGACGAAGGATTCACCCTGCTTGATGCTGACCATATGCCGGTAGGGCAAGCTGACCATGGAAAGACCCAGTACATCAAAACAACCAAGCCGATTGAGAAAGGTTATATCATCCGCAGGGAATCTATGGTTAAATAAAGACATGCGGAGACTATGCATCACTGTAAGTATCGTGTTATTTCTCACTCATACACTTGCAGCTGTAGCATCCCTCGATGATGACTACGACTTTCTTGGTGAACATGAACCTTTTGTGCAATTTATGGATGTTGTGCGAGGAGAGGGAGATACCATGCAGGGTGAACAGATACGGGATCAGATGCTCTTACATCCTGTTCTACAGGAAGAAAAGCAGACTGTGCTTGCCATACGCAGCACGACAATGCTTGCGAGACTCTACACCGAAATAGAGAAGCCGGATACTAAGAGAGCAAAGGAACTGCTCAAGGAAGCTGAATCCTCTTTGAAACGTCTTCCAGATGGTTCATTTTTTCACTTGATGGGGGAAGCTGAGATTGATTCCATCTATTACCTTATCAACCCATCAAGACTTGCAAAAGGTATCAGCAGCAAC
This sequence comes from uncultured Sphaerochaeta sp., assembly GCF_963676285.1. Classification (NCBI taxonomy): domain Bacteria; kingdom Pseudomonadati; phylum Spirochaetota; class Spirochaetia; order Spirochaetales; family Sphaerochaetaceae; genus Sphaerochaeta; species uncultured Sphaerochaeta sp. The sequence continues at coordinate 10,670 of NZ_OY781062.1, read as the reverse complement.
TCCAAGATCAAGAAAGCCTATGCTCAGTATCCCAACCAGATATATGCCATACTGATGAAAGCCAACAGCCTTCTCTACGCACCTTCCTTTGCAGGAGGTGATAAAAATGAGGCTCTCTCACTCTTTCTCACATTGCTTGAAGCAGGACCTTCACAGCTCAACAAATGGGACCTTTCGAGCATATATGTAGGTATTGGACGTATTTGCATGGACAGGGAAGAGTGGGACAAGGCACTGGGATATTTTTCAGCCGCGAAGGCAATCTATGCATTCGACCCTACCCTTGATGGGTATATCAGGGAAACTGAGGAGAGTCTATGAGTATGATCCTCTCTCTCATAATAGGCGTCCTGGGGTTGTACGCTTTCATCCTTACACTCTCCAATATCCGCTATCTATCCGACCTACAGAGTACCATACGATTGGAATGCTCCGATGAGTTGGTCAGTGTCTTGATCCCTGCGAGGAATGAGGAACATACCATTGGCCCCTGCGTACGTTCACTGCTTGAGCAGAACCATACGAATCTTGAGATTCTTATTCTTGATGACGGTTCTGATGATGATACTGCAAATATTGTACGAACACTTTGCCAGGAAGATGGACGTGTCCGTCTTATTCCAGGAAAACCTCTGGAGAGAGGCTGGAGGGGAAAGATCTTTGCAATGCAGCAACTCTATGAGGCAAGTAGAGGCGACTATCTGCTCTTCACAGATGCCGATACGGTACACAATCCAGACTCTGTCACCTATGGGCTTTCGCTGCTCAAGGGACATAATGCCTCCATGCTCAGCGGCTATCCCAAGCAGCTTACCAGGAACATAGGTGTTGAGTTATTGGTGAGTGCGATGCTGTTCAACCCTACCCTCTATGTACCTTTCAGGCTCCAGGAACGACTCCAGTTTCCCATGTTTGCCATGGCGATCGGACAGTATATGTTCCTTAGCCGTAGTGCACTCAATCATATGGAAGGATTTTCACACATCAAGAGCGAAATATGTGATGACGTCCTCCTTGCTCGCAGCTGTGTCAAATTACGGGAGAAACAACTCTTCGCACCGATGAGTGAAGCACTGACCTGTGAAATGTTCCCCTCGTTCAAGGAAGCCTTCCATGGCCTAGAGCGTTCCATCAACGGAGTGGTCAAACGAGGGTGGATCAGTACCATTCTTATCCTCGCAATTGTCCTCGTACTGATAATTCTCGCCTTCTCCCCGTTTCTCCCGCTCTATCTTGCTTTAGCGGGCGAATCCTTGATTACCATCATGCCCAGCCTCGCAGGCACGCTCCTCTTTCTTGCAGCCTGGGTGATCAACGCCAAGTTCTTCAAATTCTCATTTTCTTCAGCATTTTTGGCCCATATCACTGTTTTCTTCGTGGTGCTCATGTATCTCCATGGGCTCTTCTTGGTGCTCACAGGGAGGGGATTCGATTGGAAAGGCCGAAAAATATCGTAAAAATAGCGTTTTAGAGCACTAAATACCGGTTTTTTACTTGCGAAAGGGTGAAATCATGGTAGAATGAATTAACCTAGACACATGGAGGAATACATGACTATTCACGAGCAGATTGTTGCGCAGTATGAGACCTATCTGGCAGAAAACCAGAAGTTCACCGAGAAGGGAGTCAAGGTATCGGCTGCAAGAGCTCGCAAGGCTCTGGCTGAAATTGCAAAGCTTGCCAAAGAGCGCAGAAAAGAAATTCAGGCAGAGAAAGGCGAATAATAAGAAGTCCTTACTCGTTTTACAGGCACCCGAACAGGGTGCCTATTTCTTTGTCACAGCCAATGAGCATAGAAATCCCCCTGAATAATATTTCCAGGGGGGGATATCGATATACTATTTGGATGTTCTGTTACAGGAAACTCTTGAGTAGGGCCAAGTGCTTCTTCCCTTTCTCAATCTTCTCCTCAAACTCAGCTTTCTTACCCTTCTCTTTCTCGATTGCTTCCTCCTTGGCGTTCTGGAGGAACTTCTCGTTGGAAAGTTTGGCCATCACCTTGGAAAGGTTCATGTCATGCTTGTCCAGGTCGCTTTCCAGACGGGCAATTTCCTTTTCTACATCGATCGCTTCCCTGACAAATACATACATCTCATAGCCAGTCCCTGCTACGGGGAACGCTCCTGCGACATCGATAGTATCAGTGCTGTCCACTTCGATTGAGGATGCCCCAGCAAAGGTAGCCATCAATGCTTTCTGCTCAGCGAAGAACTCAGAGGCAAAGAAATCCTTGTCACACTTCACCACTACCCTGATCTTACGCTCCACAGGGATGCCTAACTCAGAGCGCATTGCCCTAAGAGCGGTAACAGCCTCCTGCATCCTCTGTACAAGGGTAGCCTCATCTGCATGTTCCCGTTCTTTCTGGAAAATGGGATACCTGCTTTCGATCAATTGGTCATCAACATTGGGAAGCTTCTGGTAGATCTCTTCACTGATGAACGAAGAGAAGGGATGCATCAAACGCATGGACTCAGCAAGCAAGTCGAGCAAGATGGTTACCTGTCTCTGTTTCTCCTCAGGCTTTTCACTATAGAGACCACGCTTGGCACTCTCTACATACCAGTCACAGAAGTCATTCCAGAAGAAATCATAGACAGCCTGTGCTCCATCATTGAACTTATAGTTCTCCATGGCCACCTTGATCTTCATTGCTGCCTCGTTAAGTTGATTATAGATCCACTGATCCAGTGTATTGAGCTCAACGTTGGCGATATCACCCAGTTCCACCCCTTCAAGATTCATCAGGAGGAAACGGGCTGCATTCCAGACCTTGTTGGCAAAACGGCTCCCAAGCTTGAAAGTTTCCATATCGATAAGAATATCCTGTCCCTGGGTAGCCATATAGGCAAGCGTGAACTTCATAGCATCAGCACCATACTGGGAAACAACATCCAGAGGGTCTATGCCATTGCCAAGGCTCTTGCTCATCTTCCTTCCCTGCTTGTCACGTACCAAACCGGTGATGTAAATATCCTTGAATGGGACTTCACCAAGGAATTCCAGGGAGGCCATGATCATCCGGCTCACCCAGAAGAAGATGATGTCATATCCAGTAACCAAGGTACTTGTAGGGAAGAACTGCTTCAAGTCGGCACTCTTCTCAGGCCAACCAAGCGTACTGAAAGGCCATAGCCAGGAACTGAACCAAGTATCGAGCACATCACTCTCCTGGATGAGGTTCTTGGAACCACACTTGGGGCATGTTGAGGGATCTTCCCGACTTACAATGATCTCATGGCAATCCTGACACTCCCATACGGGTATACGGTGTCCCCACCAGAGCTGTCGACTGATACACCAGTCGTGGATGTTTTCCAGCCAGTGGGTGTAGGTATTCTCCCAGCGCTTGGGATAGAAGACCACCTTCTCATCCTTCCAAGCCTGCAATGCCTTCTTGGCCATCCCTTCCATCTTCACGAACCACTGGTTTGAAAGATACGGCTCGATGACCGTATGACAACGGTAACAATGCCCAACATCATGGTTGTGGACAACTTCCTTGACCAGGAATCCCTGTTCCTTCAGGTCTGCGACCACCAAGGAGCGTGCATCGACCGCACTCATGCCACGGTACTTTTCAGGGCAGTTCTCATTGAGTGTGCCATCAGGATTCAACACATTGACCTTTTCAAGACCATGGCGCATACCACACTGCCAGTCATTGGGGTCATGTGCAGGGGTAATCTTTACCATTCCGGTCCCGAACCCCATTTCCACAAAGCTGTCTGCAATGATGGGGATCTTTTTGTCAGTGAGGGGAAGATCGATCAACTTGCCGACAAGATGGGTATAGCGTTCATCATCAGGGTGCACTGCAACAGCCACATCACCAAACATGGTCTCAGGCCTTGTCGTAGCAACAGTGATATAACCACTTCCATCACTATAGGGATAGCGTACGTCGTAGAGGAATCCACCAAGCTCCTGGTATTCAACCTCATCATCAGCGAGAGCCGTACCACACTTGGGGCAGTAGTTGACCAGGTACTCACCCTTGTAGATCAAACCACGCTCATAGAGGGTGACAAAACTCTCCCGCACGGCCTGGCTCAGACCTTCATCCATGGTGAATCGTTCATGATCCCAGTCACAACTGCAACCAATCTTTTTCAATTGGTCAGTGATGATATCATGATGCTTTTCCTTTACCTGCCAGGTCCTTTCCAGGAACTTGTCACGTCCCAGGTCCTGACGTCGCAACCCTTCTTTTGCAAGCTGGCGTTCAACCACATGCTGTGTGGCGATACCTGCATGGTCAGTACCGGGGAGCCAGAGGGTTGTCCTGCCACTCATCCGGTAGTAACGGGTGAGGATATCTTGCAGGGAGTTGTTCAAGGCATGGCCCATGTGTAGTATCCCAGTTACATTGGGAGGAGGCATGACGATAGTAAATGGAGGTTCCTTACCCTCAGCGGGTTTGAACTTTCCTTCTTCCAGCCATTGCTGGTAAATTCGATCCTCGAATTGTTTTGGATCATAGGCTTTCGGTAACTCAACAGCCTTCACATTATGCCTCCTACAGGGAAAAAGAGTCTCCCCATAGTACCAAAATAGGGAAGGCTCTACAAGTGAATGCAGAGCCTTCAGCATGAGAAGAAAAATGGAATGCTATTCGAGAGGAGTGACCGCCTTCACTTCCAGCTTCACTGCATACCCCATTGCATCAAGATGCTGGACAATCTGCTCCAAACTGAACATATCTAGGGTAGGTTTCTGTACTTCGGTCACTTGCTGGATATGGGCACTGTCAATTTGGGAGGCAACCCCAGGAAGGATTTCCTGTCCCTGCTGGGAGCTGTTTCCAAATAGCACAAAGGCACCGATAAATACCACGACAAAGGCTGCCGCAGAGGTAATCAAGGCAGGTACAAGCCTGACCTGGATTTTCTTTCGAAAAATATGCATTTTCTTGTTTGAGGAAGAAAAACGTGTCTTCTCAAAATATTGGAGTACTCGATCCTGCCGGGCAGAGATTTCTGAATCAGGCAGAACAGCATCTGCAACTTTCTGGTGAAGGGCGCGAAGCTGTTCAAGTCTCTGGCGACACGCGTTGCAATAGCCTAGGTGTTCCTGGACCTGAGTCCTCCAAGGCTCCTGTAATTCGCCATCCAAATAGGTATTCAACAATTCGTCATCGACACACATTCACATCACTCCTGGCTGAGAATCGACTCGAGCATCTTCCTTGCCCGATAGACTCGTACCTTCACGTTACTTTCGGAAATATGCAACACCTGTGCGATCTGCTTGTAGTCCATATCGGTGTACTCTTTCATCACAATGACTAGGCGGAACTTTTCTGGTAGCTGGTCAATTGCTTCCTGAACAAGTTTCCTGGTCTCCTTCTCCATCAATACCTGAGATCCGTCAGAATGGTTTGCCCCCGTGGATGGATACTTTTTCAATTTATCCACCATGTTCATCTCGCGGGCTTTCCGCTTCACTTGGTTGATGGCAAGATTCTTCGAAACCCTGATGAGCCAATACTTGGCATCATTAAGGGTAGCGAACTCCATGCCTTTGTCAAAGAACCGGATGAAAGCTTCCTGACAAATCTCCTCTGCAAGGTCCTGATTATTGGTTACGTGATAAACCACACGCATCAATATCGGGAATACCTGCTCATATACTTGCCGAAACGCTCGCTCATCGTTGCTTTGTATTTCCATAACGTTAACAACTCACCAGTAACCAAGTTACATCTTTTTTTCCAAAGAACTTCCCGTTGGGGTGTCTTTGACAAGGTAGCCCATTGCATCCAGCTCGAGGCGCAGAGCATCAGCAAGCGGCCAGTTCTTTTCCTTCTTCGCCTGCAGTCTCTTCTCGAGTAGCGTCATTGCCTCAGGAGGAAATGATTCTTCTTTCGGCAGCTCAACAGATGCAAGATCGAGACCGAACACCTGATCAAAGAACATGATGAGGGAGTACTTCTCATCTACGGCTAGTTCCTCATCCTTAAGCACCCCCCAAAGGTCTGCGATCCCTCTGGGACTTGCCAGGTCATGCTGCAAATGCTCAAGGAAGGTCTCCTTGTATTGCAGAGCTTTCTCACTCTTCAGGGAAACTACCTTGGCACCATCTTTCAGCAGACCTTGGATGCGATCCACTACATTCCTACGAGCCTTACGAGCAGTATCGAGCGCTTCGAAGCTGAACTTCAGCTGACTGCGGTAATGGCCACCCAAGCAGTAATAGCGATAATCCATTGCATCGTAGCCCTTGCGCTTCAGCAAATCAAGGGTAAGGAATTCTCCCTTGCTCTTGCTCATCTTCCCAGTCTCATCCAGGAGGAATTCACCATGCATCCAGTACTTTACCCACTGCTTGCCGGTTGCAGCCTCACTCTGCGCAATCTCATTGGTGTGATGAACGGGAATTGCATCAATTCCGCCACAGTGAATGTCAAACGACTCCCCCAGGTAATGCATGCTCATCGCGGAGCACTCAATATGCCAACCGGGAAAGCCCTTTCCCCATGGGGAATCCCACATCATCGCCTGCTCCCCATGTTTGCTCTTGGTGAACCAGAGAACGAAGTCCTTGGGATTTTTCTTGTTGTCATCACTGCTTACATCATCACGAACAGCAGTCTTCAGGGAATCAAGATCGAGGCGGGCCAATTTACCGTAGTCAGGAATTGAATCGATACTGAAATAGACATTGCCTCCACTGACATAGGTATGGCCGCTCTCCTCCAGCCTCTTGATCAAATCAATCATCTGCTGGATATGGTCGGTTGCCTTGCAGACTACACTGGGCCTGATCATATTCAAGGAGTCATAATCCTTGAAGAATGCATCGGTATAGAACTGGGCAATCTCCCAGACACTCCTATGGGTCTGGCTTGCCATCTTTTCAATCTTGTCCTCACCTTCATCCCCATCTCCGGTCAAGTGCCCGACGTCTGTGATGTTCATGACATGGTTCACCTTGAAACCGGAGACAAGCAGGGTGCGCTTCAGCAGGTCCTCAAACAGGAAGGTCCTCAGATTTCCGATATGTGCATAGTTATATACGGTAGGCCCACATGAGTAGAGACCTACTTCCTTATCGCGTATTGGTTCAAATGCTTCCAAACCACGGCTCATGGTATTATAGAGAAAGACAGGCATTGAGAGCTCCTTTAGGTTGCCCACCCCAAAAAAAGGGGGTAAGATGTCTCCATGCCTACCAATGTACGCAATAGTATTGAAAAAATCAACCTTGACCACCTGCTCATGGAGAATCTGGAACTCGCTTCACACAGTAGCATTCAGTGCGGGGGAAATGCCCAATGGGCTGCCTATCCCACGAATTTCGAGGAACTGAGAATCCTGATCAACCATGCGAAGGACAACAATCTTCCACTCTCAATTCTTGGGGGAGCAACCAATACCTTGATCAGTGACAAGGGGGTCGAAGGACTGGTTATCCTCACCGGCCACCTTGCCCGCAGACATGTACAAGGGGAGATGTTTTGTGTCCGTTCAGGGTGCCCTCTGGATAAAGCAATCTCACAGGCTATCGAGGATGGACTGGAAGGGCTGGAAATGCTTGGCGGCATCCCTGGCACAGTGGGTGGGGCTATCTATGGAAACAGCGGGGCAAACGGCGTACAGATTGGGGACTTGCTCTACTATGTCGACTATATGACCTTGGATGGCAAACTTCATAGGATGCAAATCCACCAGGATGAGTTCTCTTATCGCCACTCCCCTTTTACTGGAAGGGATGATTTGATCCTGTATGAAGCCGGATTCCGCTTGAAGCCTACCACACAAACCAGCGAGGTAAGGAAGCGCAAGGACACGGTTAAAAAGCATCGTAAGCATAAGGGTTTGTACGACTATCCGAGTCTCGGTTCAATATTCAAGAACCCAGAAGGAAAGAAGGCAGCCGCCCTCATTGATGCCTGCAACCTTAAGGGTCACACAATCGGGGGAGCCAGCGTATCCCCAACCCATGCCAACATTATCATCAATCGGGAAGGGAAAGCCACCAGTGAAGAGGTGCGTGCCCTGATCGAGTACATCAGAGCCACTGTACAAAGTGAGTTCCATATCACCTTGCAAGAAGAGATTCACTATCTTGGCCGATGGTAAAGCGGAATGAGTAGGTGACTGATAGCTGCTCCTTGACATTTTTCTTGATGGTGAGAGACAGGGGGCCCTTCTTAAGAAGCAGGGAGAAGGCAATGCCATCCCTGCAAATGCTGAGAGTTCCCTGTTCTGCCTTCATCACCAATGACATTCCATCAGTACTGTCCCAAGTGACATCCACTGCGTAGCCCATCCACTGTCCTGATACTTGGTAGCTGGTCTTCCTGCTCTCCTCTCCAGATATTCTGGTTTTCACCCACCTATCAAAACTACTCTCCAAGGTAATCGTCTTCCATGTATACCTGATTTTGGAGTGTACAGATTGTTCCATCTCTTGCTTCTGCCCGCCAAAAACCGGAGAAGGCCCTGTTTCTATCTCCCCACTCCACGATCCATGTAGGCCATGACTTCTCATATGCAGAGCGAAAGTTTGCGATTGCCTCTCTGAGGTCCCGCCGAAGTTCCAATCGAATGAAAGGGCTCCCTGTGAGAATGAGATATCGTGGGAGAGAGAAAAGTGCTCTCCCTCCGCCCATGAGGCTACTAGGGAGAGGTCCACATGAGAGCTCTCTGCATCCCAGAAGAGATACACCTTTCCTGGTTGTCCATTCCAGGAATAAACCGAAGGACTGGAAGTTTGGCATTCTGCCAGCTGATATGCCAATCCTCCTTGCCCCCCCTCTATGTAGAAGGCCCTATGTTGCTCTTCCCTGTTTAGGTAAGAGAGACGTAGACTAGACGTTTCCACCGAACTGCTGGACCATACCCTTTCCAGGAAAGTCCTGGGTGTATAGCTGAAGCTCCATACTTCTCCCTCGTAGGAAATATATGGTTCAAACTGCATACCAGAAGAAGAAAGAGAGAACTTCAAACGAAAATCTTTTCTTTCTTCCTCACTCTGGTATTCAATGTTTGTAACTTCCTGCAGGGGAGCAAAAGAACCTTGCACAGTCGTTTGCGCGTGCAGTAAGGAAGCAAGTGTCCATAACCACAGGCAAAGAAATACCTTCATAAGTGGAAAAGAACTAAAGGTTCTTTTTTCGCTTCATGTTGATTATTCTGCCCAATAGTGTTTTAATAGATAGGTATCTTTTGCAATCAATTAACATAGTGTTATAGAGAAATAATAGGAGTCATTCATGGTAATTTTAACCTTGAACTGTGGCAGTTCGTCTGCCAAGTACCAGGTGTACGACTGGGTAAACAAAGATATTCTTGCTGTTGGTGTCGTAGAACGCATCGGACTGGAATATTCCACCATTGAGCATAAGGCAAATGGCAAAGAGGAGTACAATGCAGAGTTCTCCTCCCCTACTCATAAAGAGGCAATTGAGTTGATCATCAGGATGCTTCTTGATGATGAGTATGGAGTCATCAGTGACTTGAGTGATATCGGGGCTGTTGGTCACCGTGTCCTGCATGGTGGTGAGGTGTTCAAGCAGTCTGCATTGGTAACCGATGAAGTCATTGAACAACTAAAGAAAGTAACACACCTTGGCCCACTGCACATGCCTGCCAATATCATGGGCATTGAAGCAGCCAGGAAAGCGATGCCTTCCGTTCCCCAGGCCATCATCCTCGACACTGCATGGCATCAGACCATGCCCGAGGAAGCATTCATGTATGCCGTTCCCTATGAGTGGTACACTGATTACAATGTACGCCGATACGGCTTCCATGGAACCAGCCATCTCTACTGTGCAAAGCGTGCGGCAGTCCTATTGGGCAAGAAGAATGAAGATACAAATGTAATCGTCTGCCATATCGGAAACGGCGCATCCATCAGTGCAGTGAAGAATGGTGTCTGTATTGACACTTCCATGGGCCTCACCCCCCTTGAAGGATTGATCATGGGCTCCAGAAGTGGAGATATCGATCCTGCCATCATTCCTTACATGATGGACAATACCGGCATGAGCGCAAAAGAGATGGACACGGTTCTCAACAAGAAAAGTGGACTGATCGGCTTGTGCGGCAAGAGCGACCGCAGAGACGTGCTCAAGGCAAGTCTGGAAGGGGACAAGAAAGCAGCTCTGGCCATCAAGATGGAAACCCGCAGGATTGCAAAATATATCGGCGGTTATGCTACCCTCTTTGGTGATAAGCTGGATGCAATTGTATTCACCGCTGGTGTCGGAGAGATGGCTCGCCATATCCGCCTCGGTGCATGTCAGGGCTTGGAAGCAATCGGGGCAGTAGTTGATGAACACAAGAATGAAGTCTGTTTCAGCAGGAACGGCGAATTCGAGATCAACACCGATGATTCGAAGGTAAAGATCTTGGTGATTCCGACCGATGAGGAGTTGGTCATGACTGAGGATGCCTATGCACTCATGAACGGCACCTATGATGTACATACCAATTTCCACTACACCTTCGAGGACAAGGACTATGTAAACAAGAGCCGAGAGAAGGATCTTCAGAAGAACATCGAGAAGAATCCAGAGCTGGCAACCATTTTGGCAATGCCACGCTAAAAAGTAATACTATTTTTCTTGTGAACCACGCTTGGGATACCCCCTGCGTGGTTTTTTCTTGTTTCTTCAATCTATGAGAATTCTATGAAAATGCCGGGATAATCTTGCTTTC